>JABXJZ010000302.1 GCA_013375335.1 Desulfobacterales bacterium | reverse complement strand
AACGGTGACAGCCTGATTAATTTAAGTGATCTTATCAATGTCCAGATTGGGGTTGACGAATTCGGTAACCCGATTTACCTGAGCGTTTCCCCCACCCAGATAAAGGCCTGGGGAAAGGGGAGGCTCCAGCCGCCCGCCATACTAAGAGGGGGAGGCGGAGGCGGGGAGATTAAATACCTCAGCTCTTCAACTGGGGAGATTGAAACGGTGTGGGAAGCGTCAATAACATTAGGGATTAGCTATTGGATGGAATTTAACTAATATCGAGTGGGAGTTCTGGTTATGAAGGCAAACAAAGTGATATTTCGTGCAAGGATGCGACATATTATGCTCTGCATTGCATTGGCCGTCTTCTTTCTCAGCGCTGTTATCCCTGCAACTGCCGGCCATGCACAGAGACGAGTGAAGGGGGAATGGGTCTTGCCCAAACATTATCCGGACGGTTTCGATGGGTGGGGCAGTATTGTTAGCATAGCAAAGGATACGGTGGTGATTGATGATACGGTACTGAGGCTCTCTCCCTCCGTAGTATACCGCACACCAACAAAGAGGCATGCCACAAGCGCCTATTTCAAGCCCGGTAACCTCGTCGGGTTCATGACGAATCCAAAGAATGAGATCGTCTCGCTGTGGTTAATCAGGGAATAAGGCGCGTCAGCCCCTCGCCTTTTCCCCCTCAGGGTTCACCCGTGGGAAAAGGGGAGGGGCCTTGGATATGGCCCTGACCTGCTTTGTCCTTCCCCATTCTCCTGGGGCCTCCAGGGGCAACTCCGACCCAACTCTCTCCAATCCCAGCTGGTGCTGGATCTTCTCCGCCGTTTGGGGCATAAAGGGCCAGATGAGCACTGAGACGGTCTTTATTACCTCGGTGAGGGTAGTGAGTACGGTGCCCAGGCGTTCCCTGTCCGATCGGGCTAGTGCCCATGGCTTCATGGTATCGATATATTTGTTTGCCTTTCCGATTAGCTCCCAGACGCCTATTAGTGCCTTGTGAAAGGCAAATCCCTTCATCATACCCTTGTACTCCTCAATCACCTTGAGGGCTGCCCCTCTCAAGTCCTCGTCCGCCTCCTCGGGTTTGCCAGGGGCAGGCAGGAGCCCCTCAAAGTATTTGACCGCCATGGTCATGGACCGAGAGACCAGGTTCCCAAAATCATTTGCCAGATCAGCATTGAGCCTCCTTACAAGGGACTCCTCGCTGAAATCAGAATCGAGGCCAAAGACCATCTCCCTGAGCAAGAAATACCTGAAGGCATCCAGGCCATATTTGTCAGCCAGATCCAGCGGCCTCACTATATTTCCCAGGCTCTTCGACATCTTCCCCGTATTTACATTCCAGTAGCCATGGACATTAAGGTGCTGGTAAGGCTCAATCCCGGCTGCCTTGAGCATACAAGGCCAATATATCCCGTGGGGCTTTAGGATATCCTTGGCGATGATATGCTGCGCGACGCGCCAAAACTTCTTAAACCGCTCCCCACCCGGGTAGCCAAGGGCTGATATATAGTTGATCAGGGCATCGAACCACACATAGGTTACATAGTCATCGTTAAAGGGAAGGGGTATGCCCCACGATAATCTCCTCTTAGGCCTGGATATACAGAGATCCTCGAGCGGTTCCTTCAAGAAGGCCATAACCTCGTTTCTGTACCTCTCCGGCCTTATGAAGCCAGGGTGCTCGTCAATGTAGTCTATAAGCCAGCCCTGATACTTGCTCATCCTGAAGAAGTAGTTCTCCTCCTTAATGATCCTCGGTTCGTTCATATGAATCGGGCACCTGCCCTGCGTCAATTCCGTATCCGTGTAAAACCGCTCACATCCGACACAGTATTTCCCCTCATAATCACTGAAGTATATGTCCCCCTTTTCGTAGACCTTGGAGAGGATCTCCCTCACTGTGGCTTTATGATTCCCGTCAGTAGTACGGATGAAGTAGTCGTTCGTGATATTAAGCTTGGGCCATGTCTCTTTAAAGGCACTGCTTATCCGGTCCACATATGCCTCGACTGTCTCACCCGATCCCTCAGCGGCCTCAACCACCTTGTTGCCATGTTCATCCGTACCCGTTAAAAAGAACGTCTCGTAACCGCTCAGACGATGGAATCTGGCGATTACATCGCCTACAATGGTGGTATAGGCATGTCCCAGGTGCGGTTCTGCATTTACATAGTAAATGGGTGTCGTTATATAGAATGCAATATGGCTATTTCCTCTCACTGTTTCCCCGCGCCTTGTGCTGGTAGTTATCGTATTCAAAGGCGAGACAACACATCAATCTCCCGCATACACCGGAGATCTTACCTGGATTCAGGGAAAGGTCTTGCTCCTTGGCCATCCTTATGGAAATGGGCTCGAAATTCGATAAGAACAGCGAACAGCATAATTGGCGACCGCAATGGCCAACCCCACTCAGCATCCTTGCCAAGTCCCTGGTGCCAACCTGTCTCATCTCCACCTGAGTATTGAACTTTTGAACCAAATCCTTCACCAATTTCCTGAAATCAACCCTCGTCTTGGCAGTATACAAGAAGACGAGTTTCTTCCTGTCAAAGGTAAGCTCTGCTGATATCAGATTCATGGGCAATCCCTGTTTACCTATCCACTCCTTACAGAACTGCAGTGCCTCTGCTTCAATCCTCTCATTTTGCC
>JABXJZ010000301.1 GCA_013375335.1 Desulfobacterales bacterium | reverse complement strand
TTCCCATATCAGCAAAGCCTAGTTCTAATACCTCTCCAATTTGCTTGAGGAGTGTAACCAGATTGATGAGATGCGAGAGGATTAGGGAGTAATATCAGAATTGGCATCACTATTGCTTATCTCAAAGCGCGAAATGAGGTTCTCTCCCATAATCCTTCCTAGAACCACATCAAACGCAGCTACCATATCTCAGGATGATGCGCTGGCTTGAACTGACATGTTATCCCATGAAGACCCTTTTTTCCATTCTTATTATTTCATGGCTTGCCTCAAAGATGGTATTGACTGTGACCCGCCCTCTTGATTCATGTTCTATCGTGCATGCCCAGGTGGCCCCTATTATCCAAGAGGTTCATAGTATGCAGTGGCGGCACCACACCAGCGCCTTGAGTGACCTTGAGACAACTCTCGAAAGGGCAAGAGAGATGGTGAAAGCTGGAAATTACAAGGAGGCATTGTCCATTCTTTCTCCTTTTTCTTCGGAACCGATGAAATACCCGACCATATATTCTGATTACATGGTCATCCTCTTCTGGGATGGAAAAGCTGCTGAGGCCATAAGGTTATTCGAGGATTTGCCTGCGTCATTCCCTCGTCGCGCTTACCTTTTGAGAAACATGGCAAAGGCGTACTATGAGAAAAAAGAATTTCTAAAAGCTGCTTCACTGTATGAAGAGGTAATTAGACAGACACCTTTAGATCAGGAGGCCCAGAAGGGTCTTGTGTTAAGCCTTATGAGGGACGGTGACCTTGAAGGGGCCATTGATACGGTTGAGGGATTCTTGATGCGGGCCCCGGACTCATTATCCCTCTCGCTAATCAAGGCTGAGATTCTGACCAAACAGGGCGGATACTTGGAAGCCCTGAAGCTTTACCACCTCCTGGCCTCAAGAAAAGGTGTTGAGGCCGAGCAGGTATACAAATTACGTGATGATTTGATCGCCTCCCTCTCCGCTGATGATCAAGAGACTATACTCAATGATCTCCGGACAGCGGCTCGAGAAGGGGATGAGAAAGCCAGCTTAGATTACATATTGGTGCTGACACTCACCAAGAACTACAAAGGAGCTATTCAGGCCTTTGAGAAGGCAAACCGTGACCTTGTTCGTTATCCCTATCATCTCCTCTGTTGGATTGCATGGGCCTACTTCAAAACGGGTGAAACAAAAAAAGCAGAGGCCCATTATCAAAAGATCCTCTCCAAGAATCCAGACCATGTCAGGGCACACATCGGTCTCACCTATTGTCTTTCGGTAGAGGGGCAAGGTGACAGGGCCATTCGGATCTTGGAGGAACTCCTGGCGGCCGATCCAAACAATCTGGAAATCAGATTTGCCCGTGCATTTGCCAATGAAAAGGCAAAGAGGTTCTGGTCTGCTATTCAAGAATATGATCGCATTCTCGAATTATCGCCAGGAAACCCAGTTGCCCGCAAACTGAGACTGCAAGCCCTGTCGGATATGGGTGCCAGTTCCTATGCCCTCGAACAGACCTCCAGGGAATTCCCCTCGGATGTGGGGATTTACCACAACATCATGGGGGACATGGCAGTCGACCGCATTCGCTGGGGCGAACCTAAGGGAGCGATAAATATCCTCTTTCCCTTAGCGGAAGGGAACGAAACCCCAAGGTATCAATTTGACTACGTCATTGCACTCGTCAAAAACAATGACATGGAAGAAGCGGTGGATGCTTACGAGAAACTGGGCAAGGAGGGGATATCGCTTCCACCATGGGTGCTTGAAGAGGTCGCTAAGGCATATCTATACCTCGAGCAGCCTTACAAGGCCTTGGCACTATGCGATGAAGCGTTGAGAGCCCAGCCAGACTCATTTAATGGTCGAATAGTCAAGTTCTATGCACTGCAGGAAATAAGGGAGTGGGACATGGCGAGAGGGTTACTGGACGAGCTTGATCGGGAGATACCATCGGTAATTGGAAGGGGCAAATATATTCGACCCAACTGGCGGAAGCTGCAGGTAGCTGTTGCCAGAGGTTGGCTGCTTGCGCGTGAGGATAGGTTGCAGGAGGCAGAGAGGTACTTCGAGGATCTTCATGAAAAGGCGCCTGCCAACAGAGGAATCCGAAGCGCTCTTGCGCATATACATCTCTGGCGCGGATGGCCGCACAAGGCACTGAAGGAATTCAGGATTATCGATGCCCTTGACCCCAAATACTTGGAGGCACAAATGGGGCAGATATCAGCACTTAATGAGCTTGTGCTCAAGGAAGAGGCCAGAAGGGAGGCAAAGAAGCTCCTAGCCATTCATCCCAAAAGCGAACACCTGCAGCGAGTTGTTCGGGAATTCAAGGTGGAGGAGATGCGGGAACTTTCGACAGATGTCGCTCTGTCGAGAGAAGATGAAGGGACTCAGGATATACGCTTTGAGACCAAATTTTCCCAGCCTCTTTCCCTTTACACCAGACTGTATACCTTTCTCCTGTGGCAGCAAACCCGGGATGACAATCAGTCCAGCCATTTCCGCCGGATAGGTCTGGGGATCGATCATATTTTCCGAAATTCTTTGAACCTGACGCAACAGTTTTCGGTCAACTATAATGACGGGCGCGATTTTGGATCCCTTACGCAAGTCAATGTTTATCCTGATGATTCCTGGAGCCTCAGCCTTTCTTACGACAGTTTTACAAC
>JABXJZ010000300.1 GCA_013375335.1 Desulfobacterales bacterium | reverse complement strand
TCCGGATCTTTTGCCGCCTCCTCCTCCACCTGCTCAAACAACTCCCAGCCTTCAGGATCATCGCCGGCCATGGCGCCAATCAAAACGAGCTGAACACCCGGGAAATCCTTCTTTACCAAACGGTACGCCTGGATCGCCCCCATGGGATCCTTCCATGGATCGAACCGGGAGACCTGCAGGAGCAACGGCCTGTTTACATCGACCCCTGAATCCGAGATGGCTCGCTTACAGAGGTCCAACGGTATATCCATATTCTTCGTGGCGAGAGGATCAATCGCCGGTGGGATCAAGGCGAGATGTTTTGACCTAAGTCCCGGCAGGAGGAACTCCGCCATGGTGAAGATTGAAGCGTCGTATTCTTCAATAAACGGCTGCAAAAACTGCCTTACCGCCGTATTCGGCACAGAGCTGTCGATATGGCACCGCCAGATCCATTTCGCCTGTTTTGGGCCTGCGAAATGCCGAATGGCTGCTGGCTGCGGGTCATGCACGATGAAGACGTCATACTCCGTGGTGAGCAACTTGGCACTTTGCTCATTTACGCCCAGATACAGTGCTTGCTGAGGCTCTTTCAATTCATACTCTGCCCCTTGCAGCGCGTTATGAAAGGCCTTGGTCACCGTAAAAAAATCTGGCGTGCCGTGAATGAGACGCCAATCGGCCGATAAACCCAAATCTTGCAGTATAGGAAGGTATCTGGCGAGTAGTTCGGCAACACCACCACCGAAGGGTGTCGAGTTGATGTGACAAATGCGGATTCCGCTTAAACGGCGGGCAAGATCGAGGACCTCATCGATCAGTTCATCACCAACAAGTATTCGATAGTTCTCTATGTTCCCGCGCACCGCACCGCAATGCCGTCCTATAGAAACCTTTGGTAGCATCTCTCACCTCCCATTTGATCATCGTCTTCAGATCGCCTAAGAACCACTCACTATTCTCCCCCATTTACGATGCTTCGTCGTCTGACTTCTGACAGAAATACAACGGGCTTTATCTATTTAGAACAAAATCTTAAAAAAATCAACATATTTCAATACTGAGTTTCTTCACTTTCTGGGGGACTCCGTTGTTCCTGAACGTAATCTGCCGGAAGGAGTAAGTATTCTCCCCCTGCGAACCCTGAAAGGGTCACTTCGAAGATGTAACTCCAATAACTCCTGCTGATCCACTTCCATTATGACGACCCTGGATCTTCTATCTCCTTCCCGTTAACATACCCGGTACGTTGCCTCTTGAACGTGGGACCTTTTGCACTGCGGACACCGACTGGGGCGGGTAAGACGCTTCCGATCTTGAAAAACATATCCACATCCGAGACAGCTGAAGGGTCGGATTATGAGTTTTTTTCTCTGGACTGCTACTGATCGTGCAATATGGGAAAGATGTTCATAGACCTCTTTTTCCCGGATGCCTATCGCCTGAGAGAGGTCCCTGGCGCTCATCTCCTCTTTACTGAGGAGAACGATTATCCGTTGACGAATCGTCTGCACGTCACCCCCAAGTCCTTCGTACTTTCCCAATCTAATGTAAGTTCAAGTTCTCATGTTGCCAGGAAAGGGGTTTACCGCGCTGAAATCCGGAAGAAACGGCTTCGTGTCCCCAGCGACTTTCCCAGGGTACTGGACGAAGAGGTTCCTGAAGCCCAATTCCTGGGCGTGCTGGAAGACCTCTTGAAATTCGTCCCGGGTCACCTGGCGGTTCAGAGGAGAATCTAATGGTAACTGGCGGACAGGCACGTACTGGCTCATCAGGCTAATGGGTAGCTCCCGTCCAAACTCCACAAAGAGCATACTCAGCACCTGCAAGGAATTCTGAACCTGACCCGGGAGGATAAGGTGCCGAGCCAGGACTCCTTCCCGGGAAGGTGGAGAGAGATCGTTTGTACTTACGATCTCATTATCATCTTCCCTGACAAAGGTGTCCAGAAAACCCTTCTGACAGACCATCTCGCTGAGGGCCTCCAGGGCCACCGTGGCATAGTCGGCAGACTGTGAGAATCTGCGCGCCAGGGCTGGGTCGGCGTACTTGAAATCAGGTAAGTATATGTCAGCGATGGGCTCGATCATCCTCAAGGATTCAACCCGCTGGTACCCGGAGAGGTTGTATACCGTGGGTATACGGATCCCGCGCTCTCGTAAGCGCCTGATCACGGCCACGGTGTGGGGGAGGAAGTGGTCAGGGGTCACAAAGTTCACATTGTGAATTCCCTCGTGCTCGTGGAGTGCTGCAAGTCGATCCACGACCTCCTGCAAAGTCCACTCACGGCCCAGACCTTCCTGGGAGATTTGATAATTCTGACACAAGAGGCAGCGGAGAGAACAGCCACTGAAAAAGACAGTCCCTGAGCCGTTTTTACCGCTGATGGGTGGCTCTTCACCCAGGTGGGCCTCAATTGTGGCTATGTGTAAATGGGTTCCCTCCCCGCAGAAGCCCAACTGAGACGCGGTCCTATCCACACCACATCGGCGCGGACAGAGCTCACAGGCCTTGTAGTGAGAGATGAGCGATTCCTCTAAGTATTCCAATAATGGCATGATGAGTGAGCTCCTCCGGATTCTGTGCTCATCGTGAATGAAAATACGGAAAGGCGCCAGCTCGAGCGCACTAACTCACAAGAGAGCGAAATGGAGACGAGTTCAAAGCGCGCACC
>JABXJZ010000299.1 GCA_013375335.1 Desulfobacterales bacterium | reverse complement strand
ACCTCTCATAGGAACCACGAACACTATCGAGTCGCTTAACGAAGATCATAAAGGCAGGAGGACGAACCGAGACCTGTGTGGCATAGAGGAACTTCGCCCTCCTCCCACCAATGGAAGGGGGAGGGTGTCTCTCGACCACATCCCCTAACACCCTGTTAATGGCAGGCGTTGGCACCCGAACATTATACTGCGCCCAGACTGTATCTATCAGGTCAAACAACTTCCTAACCCTCTCTCCCGTGAGGGCCGAGATATTTGCCTTGGGCACGAAGGAGACAAAAGCTAACTGCCTGTCAACAGAGTCCTCAAGGGATCTAATGAGAAAGGGATTATTCTTAATAAGATCCCATTTGTTGAAGGCCATAACAATGCCGCAACCACTCTCAAGTGCGTATCCGCAGATCCTTGCATCCTGATCATACACGCCTGCTTGAGCGTCGAGCAATATAACCGAAACATGGCACCTGTTAATCGCCTTTAGTGCCCTACTTATTGAAAATCTTTCAATCCTCTCCTTAACCCTGGCCCTCCTTCTAATGCCTGCAGTATCTATCAATAGATAGGATTTGCCGGCCCTTTCAAACGATATGTCCACGGAATCCCTGGTAGTCCCCGGCAGCTCACTGACAACCAATCGTTCAGACCCAATGACCCTGTTAATGAGGGAGGATTTACCAACGTTCGGGCGGCCAATAATTGCGACCTTTATCCTCCCCTCTTCCTCCTCGGGTTCCCCAATAGCAGGGAGGTCTTTGATGACCTGTTCCATGAGCGAGGCGATCCCGTATCCATGAGCTGAAGATATGGGGAAGACCTTGTCCATGCCAAGGGAATAGAAATCCAAGCTCAAACGCTCCTGTTCCGGGCCGTCGATCTTGTTCACGACGTACGCTACCTTCTTCTCCGATCGCCTCAGGAGCATGAGTAGCTCCTCATCATCCACCATGGGCCCAGCCCTCCCATCAAACAGGAGGATGATCAGATCTGCCTCCTCAATAGCTATCTCCACCTGTTTCTTCACTCCATCCATTATCGTTCCATCTTGAGAGGAGTCAAAACCACCTGTATCAACAAGCACCAAACTTCTGCCATCCCACTCTGTAGTGGCGTACAGGCGATCCCTGGTTATACCGGGGATGTCATCAACTATGGCGCTTCTCTTCTTTATTAGGCGGTTAAAAAGGGTGGATTTCCCCACATTGGGGCGACCAACTATGGCGATGACGGGAAGCATTCTGTGGACATATATCAAAAGGAGTCACGATGTGGCTTGTTTTCCGGGACTAGCTCCGGCTGAGACCTTTGGTAAGACTATATAGAAGTCATTTCCATTTTCCCTCGGCTTGCAGCCGGCATATCCTCCGTGGAGTTGCACTACATTATTGACAAAATAAAGTCCGTGCCCTGAGCCACCTTTACTGCTATCCGCGACGACCTTATAACCATCCTGAAATATCAGGAGTGCCTCTTCCATGGAAATCGGTTTACCGGAGCTAAAGAGATTAAATTTAAGGGCATTTCGAATATCGTAGGATTCATTGCCTACCACCTCTACATTGTAGGAGATATACTTTCTATAGTCGCGGTTCTTATCCAAGACTGGCTGGCAGTACTTCAGCGCATTGGAGAGAAGATTGGCAAAGACCTGAGCTGTCAGGCCCAGGTCAATAAATATGGTCAGATCCTCATCTGAGGGCACATGTGATGGTGCAACGATATCTATCTCCTTATCCTCCAATCTCTTCCTGTAGTGTTCCAGTTCTGGCAAAAACACATCGCTGAGAAGATTGTAAGATCTCCTCTTGAGTACATAGCCGCCGGTCTCGAAGTGTTCTCCCCGGAAGAGTGTTTCGATAAAGAGGCTTAAGTGGGTAAAATGGCTTTCAAATTCTTCCATCTGTTTTCCCATAGCGTGATGGATATTTTTGAGATTAGTAACTGTCTTGATAATAGCCCGTTCACCTAAATGCTTATCGGTCTGGGCCTTAGAGAGGACAGAGTTCAGGTTCTCCAGCGCGGAGATATTTCTCTCCAGGTTCTTCTTCATATTGATCAAGAAGGCCTTATAGTAGAGATTCGGCGTAATCACATTGTGCTCGATATCCGATACGAGCTGGTTGATAAACCGAATATGCTCTAAGTTCTGTTCAACAACGAGCTTGTTATGCATGTTATAACCGACCCTGTTGGCGTACTTACTGAAAAAGAGGAGTTCACGTTTGCCCACCCTTTTGACCGGATATATCTCGAACATGCCCAGGATTTGATCATCCAGAAAGAGGGGGACCTTATCTGCGAGGACCTTTTTGCCAACGATGGGAAAGAAAAAAGATGAGCCAGACCGATAAGGGCTGTCGTGAGTGACAACATCCGCCCTTGCAGGTACAGGCGGATCCAGAAGGCCCTTGGTGGTGCAGCACTGCTGCATCAGTGCTTCATCCTCGGGCCTTATTATGTAAATGCAGCTCTCATAGTTAAAAAAGAACTTTATTACGGTAACTGCTATTCTGTACAGATTGTTGAGGGTGGCAAATTCCTGGGCGAGGTCAAAGAAGGCGAAGATGGCCATTGATTCCTTGGTCCTAAACCTGTAGGAAGCATAATCCCTTTCCTTCTTCTTCAAAAGCTCGAGTGCCTGATCTAGATCGTGGGCC
>JABXJZ010000051.1 GCA_013375335.1 Desulfobacterales bacterium | reverse complement strand
ACAAAATCTGATTCAGAAATTATTCTCGTTCTCGAGAAATGCAGACTCAGCCGCCATGGAAGGAGCTATAGCCCTGGCCAAATTCGGTCAGTATGAGAAGGCCGTGGCAGAATTTGAAAGGCTACTAAACCAAGATACACTGCCTCTTGAGGCGGCCAAGAACATCCTTAGGTGTCACCTGAACTTCTCTTCCCCAAGGGTAGCGATTGCTCAATTCGAAAGATGGGTGTCTCACAAAGGATTCTCGAAGGGGGATCTGAAATACCTACGAGACTTTCTTGAGGATATCTTCGAGAAGAGGGACATTGAAACTGACCTTCCACAGGTACCTGGAGCACCTCATGAAAGGGCTAGAACTGAGAAAAAGGAAGACGAGGTCCTCGACATATCTTCGGTCGGCCTTCAATTGCAGGGCGGCCCCCTTAGGGGCCAAAGGGTGGACCTTCAGGTGAGCTTTCAGTCGGGTAATACTATCAGCGTGGTCATTCCAGCGAGGCATAAGGATCTGATAGATGCCTTCCAGCCTGGACTCCAGCTGCCAGATCTGCAATGCTACTCACTTATAGCTGTATTCAATGGCAACGGCATGGTTTCTGGAAAGACACTGATAACATCTGGGCCAAGGCAAGGGGATTACACACTCGATATAAGAATAGATGAGGCGTGACTACGAGCTATGCGATTTCTGAATTCTACCTTTCAAGAAGGGGCCTTGCAGTGCACATGTGGTAGGTTTGATGGCTGTTTTCAATGCGAGAGATAGAGTCATTGAGTGCAAGATTGTCTATTATGGCCCCGGCCGAGGCGGGAAGACCACCAATTTGGAATACATCTTCAAGGCCGGCAAACAATACACAACGAGCGATATGGTCTCCATTAATACCAAAGGAGATCGGACCCTCTTCTTTGATTTCCTTCCCATGGGTCTAGGCAAGATCAGGGGTTGTGATGTCAAGGTTCAGCTTTACACAGTGCCCGGGCAGCCAAAATATGGTTCCACAAGGAGACTGGTTCTCAAGAATGTTGACGGCGTGGTCTTTGTTGCCGATTCCCTTGAGGTTCGCAGGAAGGCTAATGCGTTGTCTTTGAAGGATCTACAGCAAAACCTGGCAGCACAGAATGTGGATATATTCAAGATTCCGCTGGTTATGCAATATAACAAGCGAGATCTCGACGGGCAGCGTATTCCTATCATGCCCGTGGACGTTATGGAAAGGGACCTTAACAGTCAGCTCAAGGCCCCTTCCTTTGAGGCAAGTGCCTTGAGGGGAATGGGTGTACGGGACACGCTGAAGAAATGCCTGGTAATGACATTACGCAATCTCCAGCGAGAACTAGAATGGACGAGGTAGGGGATTTATCATGGCTGGTAAACTAGTACTTTCAGGAGCCCTGAGCTTTGTTAGCCTGCCAGATCTCTTCCAGATACTGGGCGGGAACAACTGCACCGGAACATTGCACCTTAAGAGTCAATATGCCCCAAACCCAGGGCTCATATATTTTGTCAATGGGAACCCCGTAAATGCCTCCAGTGGTTCCTTGCGGGGCATAGATGCTATCTACGCCCTATTTGGATGGACTGAGGGAAAATTCGAATTTAATGAACAGGGGGTCAACGTAGGGCATGTGGTCAAACAGAGCCGAATGGAGATCGTCCTCGATGCCCTAAAGATGGTCGACGACGGGGTGATCAAGAAGGTGGGCCCCCCCTCCCTTGATGAGGCACCTGTGGTAGAAAATGGTGGAGCCAAACAGGGGGGCGAAGAGGTCCTTCAGGTCACAAAAGGACCATTTGTGGATTACTCCCATGTCCTAGAGGAAGAGGATTACCGTGACGGAGAGAGGATCGTCAGTCAAGGGGGACATGGCAAGTGGATTTGGGTCATATTGGAAGGCACGGTGGACATAAGCAGGGAAACGCCCACTGGTCCAGTGACCGTAGCCCGGCTTGGAGCCGGGTGCTTTGTAGGAACTCTCACCGCTCTGTCACTTCTCCCATATAGCCGAAGCGCTACTGCAACTGCTTCAGGTGACATTCGGCTGGGTCTGCTGGATACTGAGCCTCTTTCCAGGGAGTATGCGTCTCTATCACCCGATTTCAAAGGGCTTCTTCTCAGTCTGGATGGCAGGCTAAGAAAGGTTACCGACAGGGTTGTAGAGTTGTTCATGAAGGAGAACAAGACGAAAGGATTGACCGAAGGCAAAAAGGTAATTTTGAAAAAGGGCTCCTCAAAGGAAGGGGCGTTCACCATAACAGATGGTGAGTCGTGCGTGGTTGGCCAGAGCAAAAAGGGTTATGTAGCTCTATTGACCCTTGGGAAAAACGACGTCTTCGGACATGTGCCGTTCATGGATATGGGCCATGAACCTCGCTCTGCCTTGGTGATGGCATCAAAGGATTTGAAGGTAAATATGCTCGATATGGGAAACCTCCAAGGAGAATACAATAACCTTTCAGAAACATTCAAAAACGTGATCTTAAATACGACCGCTTGTGTGCTTATGGCCACGAGAATGGCGTATTATCTGCATGAGAAGAAATAGTCTCCCCTAGTGGCAGCAGATCTTCACCCCCTCTTCATTAGCCCCCCTCGAAGTGCACCACTGATTGCAGTAAGACCAAATACCTTGCGGTTCTTCAAGAGTCGAGGCACGATCCTTTCCTGAGCCAAGTAATATGCCCTGTGCAAAACCCAACATGGTTTACTTTTCTTCCTGTTTCCTTTATAGAGAATAGAAAGCAGGAAAACCCACTATGAGACGATTAGTCAGGAAAAGCATTGAAAACTTGATCCCTTATCCACCAGGTAAACCACTAGAGGAACTCCAGAGGGAATCGGGAATAGTTGGCGCGATAAAACTGGCTTCAAACGAGAATCCCTTAGGCCCCTCACCGAAGGCCATCATGGCCATTAAGGAAAACCTAAACAACATCCAGAGGTACCCTGATGGTAGTTGCTATGATTTGAGACAGAAGTTGGCAAAGAAGTTCAGATTGCCAATGAGCAGGATTATCGTGGGCAACGGATCGGACGAGATAATAGGGTTGATTGTATATACCTTCCTTTCACCTGATGAGGAGGTCATACTTCCCACACCTACGTTCTTGCTGTATGAAAAGGTTGTTGAAGGTTTTGGAGGCAAGATAGTCACCGCACCCTTGAGGGATTTCTCCATTGACTTGCCAGCCATCCTCAAGGCAGTGACCCCCGAGACCAAGATCATCTTCATAAATAACCCCAACAACCCCACGGGAAAGGCCCTCAAAAAGGAGGAGCTCTCAGATTTCTTATGTTCCCTTCCCCCAGATGTAATAGTTGTCCTCGATGAGGCCTACATTGAATTTGCAACAGATCCAAAAGTTGGAAGCGCAGTAGAACTGCTAGAATCATACCCCCTCTTAGTAGTCCTTCGAACATTCTCAAAGGCATATGGATTGGCGGGGCTCAGGATTGGCTATGGATTTGCCTCTGAGCTAATGATAGAGAGTATGAATCGTATCAGACAACCCTTTAATGCAAATTATCTCGCGCAGGTTGGAGCCTTAGCCGCCCTTGACGATGATGAGTTTGTAGAGGAAACGCTTACGGTTATAAGGGATGGCCTTGAATCCCTCTATTCCCAGTTAGATCGGATAGGTCTTAAGTATTTGACGACCCAGACAAATTTCTTCCTGATCAAGACACCCCTTGGTGCAGAAGAAACCTATAGGCGCATGCTACGAGAAGGTGTCATCGTTCGGCCTATGGAAAGCTTCGGATTGAACGATTATATCAGGATAAGCGTAGGCCTGCCGGAAGAGAATGAGAGGTTTATAAAGACACTGGAGAAGATCCTCTCCTAAATTGAGCCACCTGGTAGCCATAGACGGACCAACAGGGTCAGGAAAGAGTACTGTGAGCCGCCTGCTGGCCAAGAAGCTACAGTATCAATATCTCGACTCTGGGGCAATGTACCGGGCCGTTGCGCTCGCTATCGGGAGGGCCGGTATAGAGCTGCAAGATGAAGAGGAGATAGCCAAACTATGCAATGGCCTGGATATCACACTTACCCCCGAAGGCGATTCAATCAAGGTGTATCTGGGAGAAGAGGATGTGACCGAGGCTATCAGGGCGCCTGCCATAGACTTAATGGCATCCACTGTCTCGGCAATCGATGGTGTTAGGAAGGCAATGACCAGGCTTCAGAGAAAGATAGGCTCCCAGGGTCCATTGGTGGCAGAAGGGAGGGACATGGGAACAATTGTGTTTCCAGAGGCTCAGCACAAATTCTATCTCGATGCATCATTGGAGGTAAGGGTCAATCGCAGATTTCTGGAGAGGCAGGGTAGAGGAGAATGTATCTCAAGGGAAAGCGTACGGGAGGACCTGATCAAGAGAGACTATCAGGACATGAATCGGTGCCTTTCCCCACTGAGACGGGCAAAAGATGCAAAGATAATCGATACCACCGAATTAACTCCCAATGAGGTTGTTGAAAGAATAGTGAGAGATATGAAGATCGATAATGACTGAGCCATGCGGGATGGAGCGATTCAAACTCATGAGATAGGGCGTTTAATTGCTGGGTAAAAAATAACAAGTTGAGTTTTGGTAAAAATCCTGCTATGTTAGAAATTTATGTTTCAGCATAAAATTCTTTATGAGGGGGTTAAAGGTCAATGGTTGAAAAGACCGAGAAAACGAGAGGAGGAGACAAGGGCTTAAGGGAGGAACCGGGAGCATCACCAACGCAAGATTCTCCTGACCATGGCAGCGCTCAGGGAGGGCATTCAGAGGAAATCAATATAGAAGAAATGTATGAGCGGAGCCTGAGGCAAATTCAGGAGGGAGAGCTGGTTAAAGGAGAGATTATCAGGATCGATGAGGACCATGTGCTAGTGGATATTGGTTATAAGTCTGAAGGCCTAATCCCCATCAGAGAGCTCAAGGACTCGGACGGAAAAATAACGGCTAAGCTTGGAGATAAGGTTGATGTTGTATTGGAAAGAAGAGAGGATGATGAGGGCCTCATATCCCTCTCCATGGAGAAGGCAAGGAAGATAAAGGTATGGGATCACATCAGGGATGTGTACAACAGCGATGGTACTATTCAGGGAAAGGTACTCTTCAAGGTTAAAGGAGGCCTTTCAGTGGATGTAGGGCTTCCTGCCTTTCTACCCGGCTCCCATATTGATCTTCACCCTGTCAGGGACCTTGACTCCTTAGTAGGCCAGGTGGTCGAGCTTAAGATCCTGAAGTATAGCAAAAGGCGAAATAATATAATTGTATCTCGAAGGGCGATTCTCGAGGCCGAGAGGGTGAAACAGAAGGCCAAGACCCTTTCGCTCATAAAGGAGGGATCAGTTTTAAAGGGAACAGTTAAGAACATCACGGACTATGGCCTGTTTGTAGATCTCGGCGGTATAGATGGCCTCCTTCACATAACGGACATGTCTTGGGGAAGAGTTGCCCACCCCTCTACGATGTATCAGATAGGTGACGAGCTCAGAGTCAAGGTCATTAGTTATGACAGGCAAAAGGATAGGGTATCCCTGGGGCTCAAACAACTCAAACCCGATCCCTGGATAGACATCCATGAAAGGTACCCCGTTGGCTCAAAGGCAAGGGGGAGGGTAGCCAACATTACGGACTACGGCGTATTTGTGGAGATAGAGGAAGGAATAGAAGGCCTGATTCATATCTCAGAGATGTCCTGGACGAGAAAGATCAAACATCCTTCGCACATAGCAAGCGTTGGGGATATCGTTGATGCGATAGTGCTCGATGTGGATACCAAAAACAGAAGGGTCTCATTGGGCATGAAACAGGTGAAACCGAATCCATGGGATATAATTGCGGAGAAATATCCGGTGGGCACGATCATTGAAGGTCGGATAAAGAATATCACCGATTTTGGACTATTTATCGGCATCGATGAGGACATAGACGGCCTTGTTCACATTTCGGACATCTCATGGACAACGAAGATTAAGCATCCCTCTGAACTGTATAAGAAGGGTGATGAAGTCCAGGCAAAAGTCCTGTCCATAGATAAGGACAACGGACGCTTCACATTGGGTATAAAGCAATTAACTAAAGACCCATGGGAGGAGATCCCCGAGAAATACAAGGTCGGCACAAAGGTTACAGGAAAGGTAACCAATATAACGGATTTCGGTGTATTCGTAGAATTAGAGGAAGGGATCGAGGGCCTCATTCATTCATCGGAGATAAGCAAAGGGAAACCCAAGTCCCCTCTCGGTAAGTTCCAGATTGATGACCTTGTTGAAGCCGCTGTAGTAAATGTTTCCAAGGAGGAAAGGAAGATCGGTCTCTCCATGAAAAAGCTTCAAGAGCAGGAATTCAGAGACATATACACCACCTACACGAATAGCATGAAGCAGGCGTCTTCTGGTTTTGGGATGCTAATAAAGGAGAAGATGGAGGCCAATGCTGCCCTGGGTGCTAAGAAAAAGGAGCATAAGGGGAAAGGCACACGGGCAGGCGACTCAGTGGATGCACAGGAAGAGGAAAAAGAACCTGCAGAAGACAAGAACCCCTCGTGAGGAGATCCCGTGCTTCAAAAGGATCGTCCCATCACATTAGTCCTTCTTATCCTGGGTGTAGCCATCCTCTTTTTTGGCACCGTAATGGCCATCGTCCTCTCATTCTCTCGTCTAACACCTTCCCTTTCATTTGGCAACAAAATAGGAGTGATCCCCATAAACGGCGTAATCAAGGATGCAGATACGATTATAGAGCAATTGATAAGGTTTAGGAGGGATAAGGGAATTAAGGCCATAATCCTGAGAATAGATTCGCCCGGGGGTGGCGTAGGTCCCTCCCAAGAGATATACAGTGAGACAAGGCGCACTACACAGGCGAAGAAGGTGATTGCCTCCCTCGGATCGCTCACTGCCTCAGGTGCATACTATATTGCAGCAGGGGCTGATAAAATAGTTGCCAACCCTGGAACCCTTACCGGCAGTATTGGGGTGCTTATGGAGTTCATCACGATTGAAGAACTTCTCAAAAAGATCGGTATAGAAATGCAGGTGATCAAGAGCGGTGAGTTCAAGGATATTGGCGCTCTCAATCGAAAAATGACGGATAGGGAAAGAGAGATGCTTAGAAGGCTCTTAGAGGATATCCGGAACCAATTCGTGACTGCCGTGGCTAAAGGAAGGGATATGCCTAGAGAAAAGGTCCTTGAGATAGCTGATGGCCGGATCTTTTCAGGGAGAGAGGCGAAGAAAATTGGCCTAGTTGATAGTCTCGGCAACTTCCGGGACGCTGTTGATCTAGCTAAGACGATGGCTAATATCAAGGGAGAGGTAAAGCTGGTCTATCCTGAGAGGAAGAGGAGATCTATCCTATGGGATCTCCTGTTCAAGGATCTTATTGATTCCATTATCAACCGCATTGATCGCCACTACGGGCTACTCCAGTACAGGTGGAACGGAGAATTTAGCATATCAAATTAGATAAAGTTGATTTCCCCTTTGCCTTCCCTGATCACCTCCGGCGCATCATTTGTCAAGGAGACCACCGTAGAAGGTTCATATGAGATTACTCCTCCATCGATGACTATTTCAACTGAAGAAGAGTAGGTGTTATGGATCACTGAAGGATCATCAATGTGGACACTGGTGCTGATAATGGGACGACCGAAAGCCTTTACTATATCCAGACAGATCTTGTTATTCGGCACCCTTATACCCACCGTCCTCCTTCTTGTGAGCATTAGCTTGGGTACGAGCCTGGTCCCCTCCAAGATGAAGGTATAGGGACCAGGGAGCAACCTCGCCATAATCCTATATGCGTAGTTTGAAACCTGGGCATAAAGACTTATATCCTTGAGATTAGCACAGACAAAGGAAAACGGTTTTCTCAGAGGTCTTCTCTTAAGCTGGTATATACGGTGGATAGCCCTTTTGTTAAAGAGATCACAACCGATACCGTATAAGGTGTCCGTTGGATAGATTATAAGACCCCCCTGATCCAATATCTGGACAACCTTGTCTATGAGCCTTTGTTGGGGATTATCTGGGTTGATTGGTAATAGCATGATTTCATTATCGGTCTTTTTCCTCGGCTCCATACTAGGAAGCTTTTTGAATGTCTGTATCTATAGATTACCAAGAAGACAATCAATTGTATCCCCCTCATCTCATTGCCCCCACTGCGGCCAGCCGATAAGATTTTACGATAATATCCCCATTGTAAGCTATCTCCTTCTCGGAGGAAAATGCAGGCACTGCAAAGGGGGTATCTCTGCCCGCTATCCGATCGTGGAGGGGTTATCCGGCCTAATCTGCCTGGCCCTTTATATAAGGTATGGTCTGACACCACAGTCTTTGCTCCTTTTGCTATTTGCCGCGGCCCTGCTTACTATAACGTTTATTGATCTTGATTATCAAATAATACCAGATGTTATATCCATTCCAGGAATCTTCTGTGGGATCGGTGCCTCCTATTTTATTCCCAATATATCCTGGCGTGAATCCCTTTTT
>JABXJZ010000298.1 GCA_013375335.1 Desulfobacterales bacterium | reverse complement strand
GGGTCTGCACCTCAAAGGTAGTCCTCGTATAATAATCAAGACCCCTCATCAAATGAGAGTTTACAACAAAATCTATATCCAGCTCCTTAAGATATACCATAAGAGAGTCAAAATGCTGAGAGCAATCATTACACAGAAAATCCAGCATGGACGGGGCACCTTTTACTGCCTGATTGCATGTCTCAACCTTGCAGTCAAAAACCCTTAGTGGGTTTGTCTCCGTCCTCCTCTGGCAGTCAGGGCAGAGCTGTACAAAATATTTCTTAAGGTAACTCCTAAGTTCGGTCCGGAATGGCCCCCTACATCCTGGACAACCCAAAGAGTTGATATATAAAATAAGATCATGTAACCCGACAGAGGAAAAAAACCACATGAGCATAAATATCAGCTCACTATCCGATCGAGGACCCGGGTCACCAATAATCTCAGCATTAATCTGGTGAAATTGCCTGCTTCTCCCCTTCTGGGGCCTCTCATACCTGAACATTGGCCCTATGGTAAACAGGTTCTGCACCGGATACCCCTCATAAAGCTTGTGCTCTATATACGCCCTCAGTACTGAAGCTGTTGCCTCCGGCCTCATGGCGACATAGGTACCCTTCCTATCCTGGAAGGTATACATCTGCTTCGAAACGATATCCGTGTCCTGGCCTATCCCCCGAGCAAAAAGTTCTGCCTTTTCCATTAATGGGATTCTGATCTCCTTAAATCCAAACAATCCAAATATCCTCCTCGCCTCTGATTCAATCCTATTCCACGTTCCCACCTGATGAGGAAGTATATCCTTGAAACCTCGTATCGCCTTATATTGCAAAGGAGTCTCCCCTCTCAAAATCTACAAAAGCAACTTCTATCAGAGCCCTCTCCTTCAGTCAATAACTTTAGATTAGGCGTCTGTACCCTGCTGAATCCGGGCCTCTTTCTCACAGGAGAGAATGACTTATATTCCCGAACAATCCAAGGTCATTTCTCGTTCAAAGGGCAAAAAAGAAGAGAAGTTCTTTGATGCCATGGAGTGGCCCTGCCGTGTTAAATCCTAAGTGGGGACCATTTGCATCCTCTTCGTAAATCGCTATGACGAGTAGAGAATAAGATGTATCTCATAGAAAATCCCTCACCAGAACAGAGCGGGTGTGCTTTAGACTTGATACGTAAGCGCAGACTTTGCTATACTCGCCCCACCACAAAGCGAGTTCTTATCATTTTAGAACTGGCGAGCCTGGGGAACTGCTCGTGTCCTCAGAACACATGGTAAAGGGGTATTGGAACAAGCCCGAGGAGACTGACGAGTGTTTCGCCAATGTGGATGGGAAACTCTGGTACAGGACAAGGGATATAGTCCATATTGATGAAGATGGATGGCTTTTCTATCTAGATAGATCTGTGGACACCATCAAGCACAAGGGTTACCGTGTGGCAGCTTCAGAGATAGAAGCGGTACTCCAAGAGCATCACGCGGTGATAGCCTCATGCATTGTGGGTGTGCCAGATGAGAAGGTTGGTGAGAGGATCAAGGCCTTTGTGGTTCTTAAAAGGAACATTAAAGGCGTGAGCTCATACGATCTCACAAAATGGTGTAGGGAGAGGCTTGCCCCCTACAAGGTGCCCCAGTACATAGAGTTTCGGGACATGTTGCCCAAGTCTAAAGTGGGAAAACTCCTCAGAAGGGAATTGAGGGCAGAGGAACGCAAGAAATTGGAGCAGGCGTAAGCCTTCAACCTGAGAGGGCATCGCAATCCGGACCCTTCGCCCCCACGGTCTCCTCCGCCAAGATTGGGAGAGCACACGGAAACAATTTTGCAGGAGTCCTGAAAGCTTCTCCATGCTTCGGTACTGTTCGATCGTAAAGCGCTGGAGCAGGCCGGCATACCCACACTGGAGACTAATGCTTAATCGATAGTATATGGGCCTGCTTTTGGAGTAATCTCCCAGACGTCCCGATAGTAGATACAGTGGCTGGGGCAGGCATTGACACAAGCCGTCTGTAGCCCCTTCTCGAGCGCATCTGCACAAACGCCGCAATTCAAGCAACGATTGGCTTCAGCAATAGCCACTTTCTCATCCGGGATAGCCACGATCCTTTTCCTGGAGTCTTTCTCTAGTGGTGCCCCGTTCAAAAGTCTAAAGTTTATTGACCTACCTTCCTTCAAATCCATACCGCTGAGGTAGCGGTCAATAGAAATGCCCGCTTCCTTACCGGCGGCAATGGCGCCGATAAAATCACTCGGACCAGACACCACATCACCGCCCGCGAAGACACCCTTACTACTCGTCCCCATTGCGAAGCTGTCTACTCTGATGGTATCTAGGAAGCCTTTATCTACCTCTTGGAAAGCCGCCTCTTCCGGTTTTTGCCCAATGGCAACTATTATTGTATCTGCTTCTACGGTAGCGGCTGGACCTTCACAATACTCTGGAGCGAACGTGCCATCAGCCTCCCGAACAGAAGTGCAAATGATAGTCTCTAAACCGGTAACCTTTCCATCCTTAGTCAAAATTCCCTTCGGACCTAAGGAGGGATGGATAATTAACCCTTCCTTCTCTGCCTCCTCAATCTCATATGTCTGAGCAAGCATCCTGTCTTTACAGCTTAGATCCCTACTCTCTAAACAGACAAGATGAACTTCTTTGGCTCCACGACGTAAGCAGACCCTGGCCGCATCGACAGCAGCGTTACC
>JABXJZ010000297.1 GCA_013375335.1 Desulfobacterales bacterium | reverse complement strand
TCTGTCAATCCCTTGGGTATCTTTCTCCTACTTAGAGTACCTCAATCGTTATCAGAAAGTGTTACCTATGTCCTCATCCAGTACATTCGCTTGACATACAAGGATAATTTCCCTATACTTCTCCCTGTGCAAAGCGATTTCTTATCAATCAAACTTAGATCAGGAGGGGAATCGTGCAGTCACCAATATCGTTTTCAAGGAAAAAGCTTATCCTTTCACCAAGCACGAGCTCAGTCGAGCTGAAAAACGAGAGCAAAAAGGAAGTTATCGTTAATCTTAAGCTAGTAGGCAGTAAGGCATTTTCCATTCCCAAGAAAACAGAGAATGTCATAATTAAGCCTGGACTTGCTGTACGTGTACCAGTCGAATTCCAGATCGACAGAAAGAAAATCGGGTGGCCTATGGCGCTGGGCGCTGTAAAAAAAGCAGGTATCCAAGTATGGAGCGCAGATCCGAAAAAAAAGAAAGAGTTGCTGGGGATTATCTCAGTTAGCGCCGAGGGACCGGTTCTGGTTCCGATTCTTCGCTGTGTGGAGCCACGGGAGTCGGAGCAGCGAGAGATAAGAAAAGGAAACAGTCCCCCTGGCATTACCATGAGTGCGGTAAAACCCGGAACAACCATACCCAAGAACACCGGAACAGTGGAGCTAAGCTATACGGTGGACGGGGCGGATGAGATATGGGATCTGTGGCTTTATCCAGACGTAGAGGTATTGGAGCCAGGAACATTTACAGCGGCTGGCGGCTGGGAGAATTCTGAACATGTCACTCCTTCATCAGATTCGTTCACCTATACCCCAGGGAGTACCGTATTTTTCTCGATTCATGCGCGTAATGCCGATGGAGAGGCCTACGAGGGTGAGCCTATATATCGTAAAGCCCGCGTCGGTTATCACGATGCACGTTGCCCCACTGGTGGGACTATAAACACAGATGAGCTGGATGAGATCAGGGCTTTCTTGGACGATATCGAGGGACGTCTTAGGGCAAATGTACTGGAGGATCTACCAAGCTTCATCGAGCGATGGAATAGTAGCTGTCCTGATGAAGATTATCGCTTTCCAGAGTTCGCTGATATGGATTACCTCAGCGGCCGCGTGGGTTCGGGCAGTCTGGCGGACGATATTCTCGCCGCCATGAGAGATGTCCTGATCTATGTGAAAGCTCATACGTTGCCGAGGGGCTACAGACCGGGAACGACCTCTGGAGACGATCATGCACTATGCGAGACTTGGGCATGCACTCCAGAGGGTGGTGAGTGCTCTATTGTTGGGAAAACGTACTACTCTCCTACAGATCCAGATTGCAATTGGATTGGTATATGCAGGGAAATAGGGGCCGATGTGTTGACGCTACTTCATGAGTTATACCACTACGCTACGGGTAGCGGTGACGAAGCGAAAGCAGTAGCGGTGTCCTGCTGTGCTCTTGATTATATTCCCTGGTGAATGACGGGACACGAGTTGCATCATTACCCCGTTGATCGTGAGTTCCGGAACGGGGAGCGAGCGCTTGCGATATGTGACTGCGACTTCGTATCCGATGATGGCATGTGTCCCCACCTGCCACTGGAGGTTTGGTGATGAATAAAGATTTCGACTTACTCAGTCAGCATTTACTACCAAGGATCGAGCTCGGTGTGAAACCGGAGTCAGCAAGGATTCGACTCGGAGAGGAAGCAGTTTTGCGTTGGTCGGCCGAGACTGCTCAGCAGCTTTACCTTATAGAGGGGCCGCCCGGAATACCTCGCATGACCGGGCCAACCGTTGTCCGCTGGGATGAACTGGAGCAAGTTGGGCGGCGGATTGACCTGAAAGGCACCTTGAAAGTACGTCCGAAGAGCACAACAGCATACGTGTTCGCGGCCAGAGGGAAGAAGGGTCGCTACAGAGCCAGCATTATTATTGATGTTGTGGCTAAGGAGGTCGAACTACCGGCTGCCCATACCTGGAGTTCACCCGACGACCCGTTCGACCCTGATGAACTTCCCCCGGACTTTTACGATCGGGACCGTGAGTTGTGGGAAGCTATCCGCTGCGCCCTAGTTGGCCCCCGTATCAAGTTCACGGCTGATCCTAACTGTTTGTACAAAGATCAGGAAACAACTCTTGAGTGGAACGCTTCTTGTTCGACTTATGCGGAGCTGTATGGTGATGCCTTTGTACAAATCCTGGAGACTGATTTAACCCAACGTTCCGGAACTCGTCTCACCGGATTCGAAGGAGGTGGCTTCATCGAACCGTTTCTTCCACGGCGGGCAGAGCGACGGTATAGTGGAGAGTTTTTCGGCAGCAAGCCAGGCTGCCAAAAAAGGTGGGCGATATTTGCAGGAGATGATCGGGGCCGGCATGCGAACGCCGAGGTCATGGCCGGATTCCTACCGCATCCCATTTTCGATGGGTGTAGCGACCCCCGCCAGGGTGAAATCGAGACAGCCCTGGTGGATATTTATTGTTGCCTCTTTCTGGAAGAGTGCCTGGTTCAGAATCGAGAACTAGACCATCGCATTGATGCATTTCGACGCGGGCACCTAAATCGAGTCCGGGTATGGATGGATCTCATAGCTCAGCTTGAAAACTTGCAGCTGTTCACTTTTCAATGTCGTAATACCACTGATGCCGATTGGGAAGGCGGCCGATGGGCCGAATATACCAATGAAATGGAGCTGCAATGGTCGCCG
>JABXJZ010000005.1 GCA_013375335.1 Desulfobacterales bacterium | reverse complement strand
AGTCAGAATGCCCTCGAGTTCTCTTTTGAACTAATCGAGTTTGCCAAAAAAAACGATATCCTCATCTCCTATGATGTGAACTATAGACCAGCTTTATGGGGAAGAGATGTTGCCAAGGCGGTTATTTCCCATACGATCAATGAGTATGCGGATATCCTTGAGATTACCGATGACGAGATGTCTTTACTCGGTTGGGGAAAAAACCGGGGGATCTGAAATCCTCTCTTTCCCGAGTACCATTGGTATGCGCGGTAAAGATGGGCGAAAGAGGTTGCTATCTAATCCACAGTGGTGAAGAGGCCTGGATCGAACCTTTTCAAGTACAGGTGCAGGACACGGTTGGCGCTGGCGATGCCTTTGATGCGGGATTAATCGTGGGGATCCTGAAAAAGCTACCTTTAACAAAACTGGGTGAATTTGCGAATGCGGTTGCTGCCTTGACCTGCAGAGGGACTGGTCCTTTGAGTATGCAACCCTCCATGGAAGAAGTCCAAAAGCTTATTAGCTCCGCTCACTAATATATCCTAGAACGCCCGTGCGACAAGGCTCATCAAGAGACCAGAATACAGGGGGATCGTGAGATTATCATCTATCACAATGCCATAGATTTTCAAATGCACTCCATCTGCTATGGCAGCTCCAATTGCACCACAGATCGCTATTGTTATTGAATCAACAATAACATAGCCCACTAGAAAGGAAACACCAAACATAATCAGGATCTCATCTGACGGCTTCATTCCCCTCTTATACCCTTCTAGAATATCCAGAGTTCTTCTCTTAATTGACTGAGCTATGCCAGAGGCGGCGTCCCCTATTGCCAACATCAATATTGAAGCTATAGCAATCTGCCTTTCAAAGAGTAAGATGCTCATGAATGCGCCCATCATAAAGAAGGCATAGGCACCGATCTTTTTCTTCTCCATATCCCGTAAGAGCGGAACCGTAAGTATGCCCTTAAGTCTTAAAGCTTCAAGGGAAAAGACAAAAAAAAGGGAAAGTAGGAGAAGGGTAATGAGTAGATTTCTTTGATACATACTATAAAGAACGGAAATCGCAATCCCAGCACCAATGTGTATAGCTTTTCTGAGTATCTCATCTCTTAAGCTATCTGATGTGGAGATGACTTTTCCGGACATAGAGGGCCTTCGCTCAATTCCCGCTTACCATTCTATCATAATGTATTCACTTCTATTAACGGGTAATAAAAAGCTTGACTGCGCACTATTTTGATTATATTCGAGCACAAATGTCCTAGTTGGATTTTATATGAGAAAATGCTCAGATGGCAAACTCAGCTGGCTTGCACTGAAGATGATTCCCAATTTGGGGAACGTCACCTACAAGCGCCTCCTTGATAGATTTGGTGATCCAGCCAACGTATTTACTGCCAAGCTAAATGACCTAATCGAGGTAGAGGGACTAAGGCCTGAAACAGCGCGGAGAATCGTGTCCCGGGCCTGGCAGGGAAATCCGGAAGACGAACTGATGCGCGTAAGAAGGTGTGGTGCCAAGCTGGTAACTGTTCTCGATCCCTCTTACCCAACGGATCTGAGGGAGATCCATGACCCACCTCCCCTTCTCTATGTGAAAGGGAATGATATCCCACAAGGTAAGACTATAGTAAGTGTTATAGGCTCGAGAAATCCAAGTCACTACGGTCTGAAAATTACTGAGGAAATATGTCAAGGCCTGGCCAGAAGGAACATAGCTGTTGTCAGCGGTATGGCAAGGGGGATAGATTCAGCTGCCCATTGGGGTTGCTTAAGGGGTCATGGGTTCACCGTTGCCGTCTTAGGTTCAGGCATAGATATAGTATATCCCGAATCGAACAGCAAGCTCTTTGACCGTATAGTCGAAAAAGGCTCTGTTATCACCGAGTTCCCCTTAGGGACCCCACCTGAAGCAAAGAATTTTCCCATAAGGAACAGGGTAATCAGCGGTCTATCAAAGGGTGTTGTAGTCGTAGAGGCCTCAAGGAGGAGTGGCTCTCTGATTACAGCCTCGCTTGCCTTGGAACAAGGCAGGGAGGTTCTGGCCGTACCCGGAAGCATAGAGTCCTTCAAGAGTACAGGCACTCATCTCCTCATCAAGCAAGGCGCCAAACTTGTTGAAAGTGCAGATGATATATTGCAAGAGCTCGGATTAGGCTATCCCCACTCCAAGGAAAGAACTACGGACAAGAAAGGGGCGCCTCCACCCCTGGACGAAGATGAGAAAAGGATCTATGACATCCTTGGCGATTATCCGATTCACATAGATCAGATAGTGAGACAGAGCGAAAAGGATGCCGCCTGGGTAGCCAGCCTTTTAACAAGGCTTGAGCTAAAGGGAGTAATCACGCAGTTACCGGGAAAGATATTTGTCAGGTAAGATCAGTACGCGAGGCAATGGCGGAGAATCTCCTCATAGTTGAATCACCAACTAAGGCCAGGACAATAAAACGATATTTGAGTTCTGACTTTAAGGTCATGTCATCCATGGGCCATGTAAAGGACCTTCCCACCAATCGCTTGGGTGTAGATATTGCCAAGGATTTCAAGCCAGAATACATAACGATAAAGGGAAAGGCCAAGATTCAAAAGGAAATAAAGAGGGCTGGCAAGGATTCGAAGGCCGTTTATCTGGCCCCCGATCCAGATAGAGAAGGCGAGGCTATAGCATGGCATCTTGCAGGAGATTTGAGGGCTGAACATAAGGAGATTCACCGGGTAATCTTCAATGAGCTCACTCCAAGGGCCATCAGAGAGGGGATTGTCTCTCCACAAGGCCTAAACCTGAATCGATTTGAGGCACAGCAGGCAAGACGAATACTGGACAGACTCGTTGGCTACCAGATATCTCCCCTCCTATGGAAAAAAGTCAGGCGGGGGCTCAGTGCTGGTCGAGTTCAATCTGTAGCAGTCAAGATGATCTGTGATAGGGAAAGGGAGATCCAGGCCTTTATCCCTCGAGAATACTGGACCTTGACTGCGCATCTTTTGGGTGAGAGTCCTCCTGCCTTTGAAGCGGACCTGTTTACCATTAACGGCAAGAAGATTGACCTTAAAACAAGGCAGGAGGTAGAGGGAGCGATCTCACTGGTAAAAGGTAAGGCCTTCAGGGTCAAAAGTATCTCCCGCAAGAAGAGGACAAAAAACCCTCCCCCACCCTTTACTACCAGCTTACTCCAGCAAGAGGCCTTCACGAAGCTCGGTTTTACTGCAAAAAGGACCATGGGAATAGCCCAAGGCCTTTACGAAGGCGTTGAGCTGGGTGAGAGGGGTCAGGTTGGCCTCATAACCTACATGAGAACAGATTCCTTTCGCCTTGCAAAAGAGGCCGTGGATGAAGTGAGGGAATTGATAGTTAACTCCTTCGGTCCCAACTACCTTCCAGACAATCCAAATATCTATCGCTCCAAAAAAGGCGCACAAGAGGCCCACGAAGCCATAAGACCAACCTCGGTTAAGAACAACCCACCGGAGATTGCTCAATATCTATCAAAGGATCAGCTGGAGCTCTATGCCCTTATCTGGAAACGATTTGTCGCATGTCAGATGAAACCCGCCATCATGGAAGAGACCGTGGTGGAGATAGAAGCTGGACCTGCTATCTTCCGGGCGAGAGGGTCGGTACCCGTGTTCCCTGGTTTTACGAGGCTCTATGAGGAGAGCAAGGGCGATGAAGACAGAGAAAAAAAGGGTGAACCCTTACTTCCGCCACTAAAAAGGGATGAGCAATTGGACCTAGAAAAGCTCGACCCTAAACAGCACCAGACAAAACCACCCCCAAGATATAGCGAGGCCACCTTAGTAAAGGAACTGGAGACGAATGGTATCGGGCGCCCCTCTACCTATGCGCCCATCATGGCGACCATCCACGACAAAGAGTACGTCACCATAGAAAAGCGGCATTTCAGACCCACGGAATTAGGCTCCCTGGTCAGCGATCTCTTGGTCGAGAGCTTCCCCGACATATTGAATACTGCCTTTACTGCCCGGATGGAAGATAAGCTGGATAAAATAGAAAATGGCGAGCTTAAATGGGTGGATCTTTTACATGAATTCTACAAGAGCTTCTCACAGGACCTCACTAAGGCCCAAAAAGAGATGAAAAAAGGGATTATGACCGATGTGGACTGTCCCCAATGCAAAAGAAATATGATGATAAAATCAGGGAGAAGTGGGCTATTTCTTGCCTGTACTGGTTTTCCAGAATGCAATTATACGGCCAATTTCCATAGGGGTGAAAGGGGTGAGATAATCATTGAGGAAAAGGGGGCTGTTGAGGGAGGAGAACAGTGCGAGATCTGTGGCAGGCCTATGGTGGTTAAAAGGGGACCCTATGGTGAATTTCTGGCCTGCTCTGGATATCCGGAGTGCAAGAATACAAAACCAAAGGCGAGGAAAACCACCGGCATCCCCTGCCCTGAACAGGCCTGCAATGGAGAACTGGTGGAAAGATATACCAAGAAAGGCAAAAGGTTCTACGCCTGCAACCAGTACCCCAGGTGCCACTTCCTCCTCTGGGATAAACCGGTAAATGAGGTCTGCCCTCTCTGTAAGACTCCCATCTTAGTTCAAAGACAGATAAAGGGTTCAAGGCCTTTTCTGGCCTGCCGCAAAGAGGATTGCGGGTTTAGAAAGGACCTCCCCTGACGTGCCTCGGTTCCTGGCAGAAGGTCATATCAAACGCCGCTGTGACCAAAACCGCCCTTTCCCCTTTTTGTGGGATCAAGCTCATCTACCTCTTCCACCTTTGCCCTGTAGACCTTGCTCACGACTATCTGGGCAATCCTATCACCCCTCTTGATAGTTAAGGGCTCCTTTCCCCAGTTGATGGCGATGACACCTATTTCACCCCTGTAATCCGCATCGATGGTGCCAGGGGAATTGACCAATCCAAGGCCGTGCCGCAAGGCCAATCCGCTCCTGGGCCTGATCTGTGCCTCGTAGCCTTTAGGAATGGAAATGGATAAGCCGGTTGGGATAAGCCTTATCTCCCCAGGTTGCAAGGTAACAGCTTTATCAACAGCCGCCTGTAGATCGAGCCCTGAGGAACCCTCTGAGTGGTAAGAGGGCAATGGTAGATCCCGGTTATGATCCAACCTCTTGACATTCAAGATAACCGTTTTCATTATCCAGAAAAAACTGACTCGAGTGGCTCAGCGGGTAATGAGCGCTTTAGCGCAGCTAGAAATTGAGGGGATCCACAGCTACCTTATCCCTGTCAACCGGGCCCAACAGTGTCAATGACACCTTGCCTGTTGAGAATATCCCCCGAGCGACACCTATTACCTCATCCAAGGTAACCTTCTCCAATTCCGCTATTAATTCCTCATAGCTTATATATCTCTCAAAGATAAACTCATTTCTTGCAAGCCGGATCATCAAGTTACCCATACTCTCCGCAGCAAGTAAAATCCCCCCCATGAGATACTCTTTTGCCCTCGCTACGTCATCAGTAGAGAGATCTCCACGCTGAATCCCCTTGATCTGCAGCTCAATCAGTTCCAAGACCCTGTTGACTTGCTCCTTATCAGTGGCCACATATATCCTGATAAGCCCCGTATCCATGTATGCGCTGATATGAGAATAGAGGGAATATGCCAGCCCCCTCTTCTCCCTGATCTCCTGAAAAAGCCTGCTACTCATATTTCCACCGAGTATGGCGTTGAAGATCGACTCTGCATACCTCCTGTCTCCGGAAAACGATGATGCCTGAGCACCCAAGCAGAGATGAACCTGCTCTAATTCCTTGGGATAGGAAGCTACCGTTGGGGTAACCCTTGGGGCGGACCTTGCAGGGGGGCTACTATCTCCGTTCGGAAGTGGTTCAAATGAGGGCCTAAAATACTCAACCAGGAGGTCATGGTCTACCTTTCCGGCACCTGCGATAACTACCCTGCTCGGGGAATAAAAGTGCGACACATAGTCAAGGACCTCTCTCCGTGTAATGTTACCAACCGTTTCCCTTGTGCCCACAATGGGCCTCCCCAAGGGATCCCCCTCCCAAAAGTGCTCATCAAATAGCACAGTAACGTACTCATCAGGGGTATCCTCGATCATACTGATTTCCTGGAGAATAACCGACTTCTCGAGCTCTAGGTCGCTCTCAGCAAAGGTTGAGTTGATGAATATGTCGGAAAGCAGATCGGATAAGGGTCGAAGGTACTTATCCAGGACCCTGGCGTGAAAACAGGTCTGTTCTTTACCGGTAAAGGCATTTGAGAATCCGCCCATTGTGTCCAAATCCTTTGCGATCTGCATGGCGGACCTGCTCTCAGTGCCTTTAAAGATCATGTGCTCTATAAGATGAGATATGCCCCTTTCTTTATCATGTTCATCTCTCGATCCCGCATTTACCCACACGCCCAAAGAGGCGGACTTTGCGTGAGATAAAGTCTCGGTAATTATCCTGGTCCCATTGGTAAAAACAGTCTTCTTATAGATCATCTACGCTGTGTCCCAATGCCGCCTTCCTGGAAAGCCTGATCTTTCCATCAGGATCAATATCAATAACCTTCACAAGAACCTCATCCCCTTCCTTCACTACATCAGTGACCTTCCCTACCCTCTCATTCGCCAATTGAGATATGTGAATCAGACCCTCTGAGCCAGGCATAATCTCAACAAAGGCACCAAAATCCACAGTTCTGCTTACCTTACCCAAATAGAGCTTGCCGACCTCTGCCTCCTTGACTATATCCTCTATCATCTCGATGGCCCTTTTGGTGCCTTCGCTCTCACTGCACGCAATCAATACCTTGCCATCATCCTCGATACTTATCTGCGCCCCCGTTGTTACGGTGATATGTCGTATCGTCTTCCCACCAGGACCAATGACATCCCTTATCTTCTCCGGCTTAATATGTATGATGGTAATCTTTGGGGCGTATTTGGATATCTCCGGCCTCGATCGTGAAAGGGTCTTGTCCATCTCATCGAGGATATGCATTCTTGCCTCTCTAGCCTGATATAACGCCTTCGCCATTATCTCTTTTTTCAGCCCATCAATCTTGATGTCCATCTGGAGCGCGGTGATACCGTATCTCGTCCCTGTGACCTTAAAATCCATATCGCCAAAATGATCTTCATCGCCCATAATATCAGTCAGTATGGCCACATCATCGCCGTCTGAGATAAGGCCCATTGCTACTCCGGCCATCGGATCCCTAACAGGAACGCCCGCATCCATCAAAGAGAGGGATCCACCACAGACACTTGCCATGGAAGAGGAACCATTTGATTCCAATATCTCAGAGACAACCCTGACAGTATAGGGAAAATCCTCCCTTTCCTCTAACACACTGAGCAGTGCCCTTCTTGCAAGGGCCCCGTGACCGATCTCCCTCCTGCCCGGAGCTCCCAACCTCCTGGCCTCACCGACACTGAATGGAGGGAAATTATAATGGAAGGTGAATTTTCTATAGTAGTCCCCGTAGATTGACTCTATCTTCTGCTCGTCGCTCTCAGTGCCCAAGGTTGTTAAGACCAGGGCCTGTGTCTCACCCCTGGTAAATAGGGCCGATCCATGGACCCTGGGCAGAACACCCACGAGACATTCTATGGGTCTTACTTCGCCAAGCGACCTGCCATCGATTCTTCTTCCTTCCTTTAGTATCATGTGCCTGGCCAAGCTCTTCTCTAGATCGTACATGGCATCCGTGATCTCCCTCCCCCTATCCTCGTATTCCCCTTTGAGCGATTCGACTACATATTCGATGGCCTCTGACCTCTTCTTCTGCCTTACCCTCTTTTCAGGGCAGGATAGCACCTCCTTTATGAGGGGTTCCCCGATACCTGCCACCTTCTCTATCAATTGGTCATCTTTCTCAGCTGGAGGGAACTGCCGCTTTTGCTTCCCGACAGCCTCACTCAACTCTATTTGCATATCGATAACGGGCTGCAGGGATTTCTGGCCGAAGAATATGGCCTCAAGCATGTCGTCCTCTGAGACAAATTTACCATCACCTTCAACCATAACTAAAGCTGTCTTTGTCCCAGCCACAATCAGATTTATGTCGCTCTTTTCCTGTTCCTCCAGTGTTGGGAATGCGATGAATTCCCCATTAATCCTCCCTACGCGCACACTTCCAACAGGACCCCCAAACGGGATGTCCGATACGGTAAGGACAGCCGAGGCCCCCAAGATACCTAAGGGATCAGGATCATTCTCCTTGTCAAAGGATAAAACACTGGCAATGACCTGGGTCTCGAAATGGTAGCTCTCCGGGAAAAGTGGTCTCAGGGGCCTGTCTATAAGCCGAGAGGTCAAGATCTCCTTTTCGCTTGGCCGCCCCATATCCCGGCGCCAGAAATTGCCAGGGATCTTTCCGGCTGCATATGACATCTCTTGAAAATCAACGGTTAACGGGAGAAAATCAATGCCCTGTCTTACCTCATCCGTGGAAACCACTGTCACCAGAACAACAGTCTCTCCCATTGTTACGACGACAGCCCCGTCTGCTTCACATGCTACTCTACCCGTCTCAACATTTAATCTCTTTCCATTGGTACTAGTTGTTACATTCTTAATCATTCTCTTACCCTTCTATAAATCAAATATTTTTTGACCCTCTATTTTCTCAAGCCTAGATCTTGGATAAGGGCCCTATATTGACCGGGATCCTTCCTATTAAGGTAGTTCAAAAGACGCCTCCGCTGACCCACCAGTTTCAAAAGCCCTGTCCTTGAGTGATGGTCCTTAGGGTGTATCTTAAAATGACTGGTGAGATCATTTATCCTCCTGGTCAGAAGGGCGATCTGAACACTCGATGAACCAGTATCCCTTTCATGGACCTTGAATTTCTCGATAATCTCCTTTTTATCCTTACTTTGTAAGACCACTTTCATTCCTCCTTGACTAAATCAGGCAAAAACCCTGTTTATTTCATATCCATTACTGCCCTCCTTTAGGACCGCCACCAATTCATTCCCCATTACTACCTTAAGATAGTCACCGAAATAAAGGGATGAGATATCCTCCCGACGCAGTTCATCCCTCCCCGGTCTATAGCCGTTCCTAATCTTTCTTGCCAATGCAGGTGGGATGTCCACCTCCATCATCCCCTTCAAGGCATCCTTCAGGGGTATTATCAGCTTGTCAATGGTATCGTTGGATAGATGTTGAGCTATCTGCGCCACGCTCGAGGTATTATCAACGAGAAATGGGCCGCTCTTTATCCTTCTCAAGAAAGTGAGGTGTGCCCCTGTACCCAAGCTCCTGCCCATGTCCGCTGCAAGCGTCCTAATATAGGTGCCAGCGTTGCAGCCTACCTCAATCCAAACAGTGGGAAGATCCACGGACAGGATATTGATATAGCCAATCCTTACATCCCGCGCCTTCAGGTTCGCCTCCGAACCGCTCCGGGCCAATTCGTATGCCCTCTTCCCCCTATAATGAACAGCTGAATAAAGAGGTGGGACCTGTTTTACCCAGCCCAGAAATTGCAGTGTGTTCTGTTTGATATCTTCCCCTGTGAGCCTGCCAATGGGTGTTTCTCTGATAATCCTTCCCGTTAAATCCTGAGTATCCGTTTCTATTCCAAGCCTGAGGGCTGCCTGGTAAACCTTATCCTGAGACATCAAAAAGGGGGATAATTTGGTCCCCTGGTTCAAAAGGACCACCAATACCCCGCTTGCAAAGGGGTCAAGCGTACCCGCATGACCGGCCCTCTTTACCCTGAGGAGATTCTTGACCCTCTCGACAACCTTGAATGAACTCGGCCCAGATTCCTTGTCTACTACTATGATCCCATCCCTTTGAATCATCTGCTATCTAAGAACTCAAGCGCTTTAGTAAGGAATTCCTGCTTCAGCAGGTCGAGACTCCCCTCTCTTGTAAATGCTGCCGCCCTGGGATGACCGCCCCCACCAAAATAACGGGCCAAATCTGCCACATTTACCCGATCATTGGAACGCAGGCTGAATTTGTAGTAATCCCTCCCAATTTCCCTTATAAGAGCGGCTATCTCAACCCCAGGGATAAATCTGGGGTAATTTACAAACCTTTCACTATCAACATTATCAGCGTTTGCCTGTGACTGCATCCGCTTGGTAATAGTGATCAGCCCAACCTTCCCCGTATGGTACAGCTCTATTGTCTTCAGGCTCGACTCGAGGAGTCTAAGGTCTTTCAGTGTATACTCATCCATAACCCTGCGCGATATCCTCCATGGACTCACACCCAAATCCAAGGTTTCCGCTGCAATACGAAATGCCTCTCTAGTGGTATTGTCATATCTAAACGAGCCGGTATCCGTTTGGATAGCCACAAATATGTTTTCAGCTATATTCAAATTCATGGGCAAATCCGCCAGTCTTATCAACCGATAGACGATCTCACCAACCGAGGAACTGTCAGCATCAACCAGGTTCAAGTCACCAAACCCAGAATTACCTCCATGATGGTCTATATTTATCAAGGGCCTCAGCTTTGATAGCCGAGAGGAGATCCCCCCTACCCGTTCAAGATTTCCACAGTCGAGGACAAAGCAGGCATCAAACCCTGATTCCGGATTGAAGTCCTCTACTATTCCCTCTGCGCCTGCCAAAGAGGCCAAAGAATCTGGGATGGGCCCCTCATTGAAGAGCACGACCTCCTTGCCGGAAAGCATGAGTGTCTCGCCTAGGGCCAGCATGGAGCCAACAGCATCTCCATCGGGATCCTTATGGCTTGCCAAGAAGAACCTCTTGCCATCTTTCAGAATATCCGCAATATCGTTCAGTACCATGCGTACTGGCAACTCATCTGTCATGAGCGATTACTGTGGAGCAAGCTTCTCTAAAAGCCTTTCCATCCTCTGCCCTGTCTCAAGGGACACATCATATTTGAACTGAATATCGGGGACATATCTGAGGTGCAGCCTCTCACCTATCTCCTTGCGTATAAATCCCTTTGCGCTCTCAAAGCCTGCCTGGACCTGTTTCTTCTGCTCATCCTTACCAACAAGGCTATAGTAAACAGAGGCATGTCTCAAATCCTTAGTCATCCTTACATCGGTGAGAGTAACCCCTCTGAGCCTCGGGTCCTTCACCTTTGTTAAGAGCAGGTTAGATATCTCCCTCAATATCTGGCCGCCAACCCTATGAGATCTGTTCCCTGCAAGCATGATGAGCTCTCATCGCTGGTTTCCGCTCCTCGTTGCTGGCTGACCTCCTTGAACCGTCAGTAACGAGCAACCAGCAGGGAGGAGTTACACATTAAGTATCTCTATATGAGAATCAATAATCTCCCCTAGGTAAAGGGAATCTAAGTAGGAAAGGACATTATCGAGGGACGAATTCACAAACCGCCTGTCATTACCTACACTACTAATCCCTAACTCTACCATCTGCCACTTATCGTTGGAACCGACCTCGGATATAGATACGTTAAATCTCTTTTGCACTTTAGCCACAATGCTCTTTACAACCTTCCTCTTTTCCTTCAGTGACTGGTTGTTATGGATATAGAGGGAGAGCTTAAGAGTCCCTACAACCACATTAAAGCTCCGGCTTCGTCTCTTCTACGGTATAAACCTCTAATACATCCCCGGGCTTTATGTCGTCATAATTCTCTAAACCCACGCCACACTCAAAACCCGAGGGAACATCCTTGGCGTCATCCTTAAACCTCTTCAATGAGGATACCTTTCCGTTATATATGACTAAATCGTCTCTCAGGAGGCGCACGTTGACGCCCCTTTCAATCTTACCATCACTTACATAACACCCGGCCACCGTGCCCACCTTGGAGATATGAAATATCTGTTTTACGTCCACCCGACCGATAATAGTCTCACTGTAAATAGGCTCAAGAAGCCCGGCCAGGGCCAGTTTTATATCCTCTATTACCTTATAGATGACATCGTAGAATCTTACGTCCACATTTTCCCGCTCCGCAATGGCCTCTACAGCTGGATTCGCCCTGACGTTGAAGCAGATAACGATTGCCTTGGAGGCGGAGGCCAGCATTACATCGCTTTCCGTCAAGGCCCCGGTTGCACCGTGTATGACCTTCAGCTTCACCTCTTCGGTGCCGAGTTTAGTCAAAGAATCTACCAAGGCCTCTAAAGACCCCTGGACATCGGCCTTGACGATGATATTGAGTTCCTTCACCTCACCCTCTTTGATCCTGTCGAACAGATTATCGAGGCTAATAGTGTCACGCATGGTCACCGCTTGCAACCGAGCCTTATTCTTCCTATGCTCGCTAATCAATCTCGTCTTGCTTTCATCGGCGATTACGACAAAATCATCGCCTGCCTTGGGGACCCCTGAGATCCCATATATTTCAACCGGCATGGCCGGAGTAGCTGATTTTATGTTCTGTCCCCTGTCATTAGACATGGCCCTCACCCTGCCAAAGCTTTCTCCGCACACAAAAAAGTCACCTTGATTAAGGGTGCCAGTCCGAATCAGAAGGGTGCCAACAGGGCCCCTATTCTTATCCAGCCTTGCCTCAATGATTGTTCCCCTCGTCTTCTTTTTGTAGTTTGCCTTTAACTCCAATAGTTCTGATTGGAGGATTATGCCCTCAAGAAGCTCATCGACACCCTCTCCTGTCTTAGCTGATATAGGACAGAACATGGTATCACCGCCCCACTCCTCTGCCACAAACCCGTATTTTGATAAATCCCTCTTGACCTTCTCTATATTTGTGTTTGGCTTGTCGATCTTATTAATTGCCACAATGATTGGGATATTGGCTGCCTTGGCATGATCAATCGCCTCTATAGTTTGTTCCTTTACCCCGTCATCAGCTGCAACCACTAATACAATCAGATCAGTTACCCTCGCACCCCTGGCCCTCATTGCAGTAAATGCTTCGTGTCCAGGTGTATCAAGAAAGACAATATCCCCACGGGGCGTATGCACATAGTATGCACCTATATGTTGAGTGATCCCACCAGCTTCTTTGTCAATAACCCTCGATTTCCTGATATAATCAAGAAGAGATGTCTTCCCATGATCTACATGCCCCATTATCGTAATAACCGGCGGCCGAGAATGAAGGTCTTCCGCCTTGTCCTCTTCTTCAGAAAGAAGCTCCTCTTCTTCAAAAGACGACAGTTCTAATTCATATCCAAACTCACTTGCCACCAAAGAGGCGGAATCAAAGTCAACTCTCTGGTTTTTGCTAACCGCTATATCTATCTCCATGAACTTCTTAACGAGCTCTGTTGACTTGACCCCCATCCTCTTTGCAAGCTCAGCCAGACTTATCACATCGGGGACCCTTATCCTCCTCTTTATGGCCTTGGGAACAGTGATCTCCGTTTGCCTGAACGTTTTCTTTGCAAGTTTGTCCCTCTTCTTTACCCTGGCTCTGCTTATGAAGCCCGGTTCAGCCTCCCTGTAGAGATCCTCCCGTTCGAAGATCTCCTTCTTTCGTCGGTGATATTCCCTCTTCGGAAGTACTACCTCTCTCTTCTCCTCGCTTTTCCCTTTCTTTCCGACTTTCTCCTTCTTAGTTACCTCATCTGGGACAGGCTCAATGTCCACCAATGCAACCTTGGGGGTGGCTTCCTGGACCTTCTGCTCAGGTGGTTGAATAGGTGCCCTTTTTATTATCCTTGCCGGGACATCTTTAGGCCTATCCGCTTTCTCCTCTTGGATCTCGGGCTCGACCTCCTTCAGGTCTTGTTTAGGAGCCGCTTCCTCCACTACTCCCTTCTCGGCCTCTTCCTCGATGGCTTCTTTTACTTCCTCTTCTGGTGCCGAAACCTCCTCCTCGAGAGATGGTTTTACTTCTGCTTCAATCTTCTGTCCTTCTGGAACCTTTTCCACCACCTTAGGGACAATCTTCCTTCGCCTGCGGATAATGGTAGGCTTTATCCTCTTCTCCTCAAAGATTTCGCTCGTTGCCCCTGAAAGATAGTCCTTGGCCCGCGCCACATCATCCATGTCGAGAGAGCTCATATAATTAGTAACGGGGAAATCAGCGCTCTTCAACCGCTCAACCAGCTCGCTGGAACTCATGCTCAGCTCCTTAGCTAACTCATAAACCCGCAATTTACCCATCTAATCCTCCAGGCACTCCTTCCTCTTCTTCATGCAGGGCTTCCTCCTCATCGGGCTCTAATGACTGGACATAGCTGATGGACTCCTTTATCAGATCCGCAGCCTTTCTCTCGCTTATCCCCTTTATCGAAGCCAAATCAGCTACCTCTGCCTTGGCGATATCCTCTGCTGATCTAAAACCCATCTCATAAAAGGTCGTTGCAAGTTTATCGCCAACACCAGGCAACTTCAGAAGGGATTCGTAACCGTCTCGTAAGGCCTTATTGTACTCTGACTCGCTGGTTACATCTAATTTCCAGTTTGTAAGCCGAGAGGCTAATCTCACATTTTGCCCCTTTTTTCCAATAGCAAGAGATAATTGATCATCAGGCACAACCACCTCCATGCTCCTGTTCTCCTCGTCAACCACCACCCTTAAGATCTCAGCCGGGGCCAAGGCATTGCATACGAATTTTGCTGGGTCCGGGTCCCACGGTACGATATCAATCTTCTCACCCCTTAATTCTTGTACGACTGCCTGCACTCTGGATCCCTTCATACCAACGCAGGCCCCCACTGGGTCAACATCCCTGTCCTTTGAAGCCACGGCTATTTTAGCCCTGCTTCCGGGTTCTCGAGCTGCCTGCACAATGGTTACAATACCCTCCGAGATTTCCGGTACCTCATTTTCAAACAAGGCCGTCAAGAAGTTCGGATGCGTTCGAGATAATATGATTTGAGGCCCCCTGCTGAACGGCCTCAGATCATAGATATAGGCCCTTATCCTATCCCCCGGTGTGTATGTCTCGTTCGGGATCTGCTCTTTAAGTGGGAGCTCAGCCTCTGCCTTACCAAGATTCGCAATAATGCCCCCCCTATCGAACCTTCGAACAATCCCGTTGACTATCTCTCCCTTCCTATCCTTAAAGTCTTCATAAACAGCGTCCCTCTCCGCCTCTCGTAACCTCTGCATTATCACCTGTTTTGCAGACTGTGCCGCTATCCTACCGAGGGTATCCGTATCCATTTTCATGCCCAGACTATCTCCTATCTCGGATTCTGGATCAAGCTTTCTGGCTTCTTCCAAGGAAACCTGACACCTCTCGTCCGTTACCTTCTCCACTACCTCCTTGAACTCAAAGACCTCAATCTCTCCCATCTCCTTATTGAAGCTTACCTCCAGCTCATAGTCAGGACCAAATTTCTTCTTGACAGCTGAGCTCACTGCCTCCTCAATCGCCTCGATCAGTACCTTAGAGTCAATCCCCTTATCTCTGTGGATCTGGTCAATAGTCCTCAATAGATCTGAGATCATCGTCAATTCTCCACCCAAATATCAATTACTAAATTCATATTCTACTCTCGCCTTATCTATCTCCTCTAAGGGTAACTGAACTAGATTATCATTATCCACTAAGAGGCTTATTATGCCTTCGCTTACATTCGTAAGGCGCCCGGTAAAATTCCTCCTCTTGTTAATAGGCCTTGATGTCTTTAGTCTTACCATCTTACCAACTGAACGTATAAAATCCCGTTCCTTTCTTAATGGTCGGTCTAGCCCTGGGGAGGAAACCTCAAGCACATAGTGACAATCAATTATGTCTTTTGCCTCAATCAAATCGCCAAGCTCCCTACTCACACTAGCGCAGTCGTCTACGGTAACCCCTCCCTCCTTATCTATATAAACCCTGAGGATCCATCTACGACCTTCAAACTTGAACTCAACATCTACCACTTCCATACTGTACTCACCTACAAGGCCTTCAGCTAAAGCCGATACCTCGCTCACAATCCTCTTGGTTTCCGACATCACTCGTACCTCGAACATAAAGAGCGGGCTGAAAAAGCCCGCTCCCTCAAGCCCAACTCAGTTGTTATCAGACCAACCCATCCTCTTTTCAAAGTAACATCGCTTCTCCTCGGGACAACTGGCTACCTCGAAAAGGGAACAGAACTCTCTTCTCGTATGGAGCGGGCAACGGGGCTCGAACCCGCGACACCAAGCTTGGGAAGCTTGTACTCTACCAGCTGAGCTATGCCCGCTCAAATACTTGTCCTACTTTATAGTAAACAATCTCCGGATAGTCAAGTACAATTTAGCGGATCAGCCCCTATATTATGGATTTCAAAAATTCCCAAGTTTAGGTATAAAAAGGAGGCCAGTTTTCCGGCTCAACCGATTTGTCTTGCCGTGAAATTAAAAGCCAGGTGCCTTGGATGAATGGGGTTAGTTTAAAAGATGCTGGGTTAGCAGGGCTTTCAGGGCTCATGCTGACTGCGAGCTTAGCACCTATTGATCTAGACTGGATAGCGTGGATAGCCCTCGTCCCCCTCCTCATCAGCCTGAGGGGTAAATCTTCATCGGTTGCATTGAAATTGGGGCTTTTGGCCGGCGTTTCCCACTATCTAACCCTCGTGTACTGGATAGTTGTGGTACTTTCCCATTATGGCAATATCAACTTCATCTTCAGTGCCGGGGTCTTGTTTCTCCTCTGCCTGTATCTGGCTCTATACCCGGCATTTTTCGCCCTGATATTAGTCGGGTTTGAGAAAAATAGCCCATCTCCCTTTTGGGGGGCTAGTGTGTGGGTTGCGCTGGAATACGCACGAGCCCACATTATGACTGGTTTCCCCTGGTGCCTCGTGGGGTACAGCCAGTATTCAAGGTTGCCACTCATACAAATATCGGATGTTGTCGGCGTCTACGGCGTCTCATTTGTTATTGTCCTGGTGAATCTTCTCCTACACAGCATATTTTTTGCTCCCTATTCAAAAAAAGGGAAGTCCGTGGCAACAGAAATAATCCTTAGCTCTCTTCTCATAGGCTGTATCCTGGTATATGGTTACAATAATCTGAGGGAAAAAGCAGAGAGGACCTTAAGGGGAAGGGCGTTGAGGACAGTCATTATCCAGGGAAATATTGATCAATCCGTGAAATGGGACCCGGATTTTCAAGAAGAGACACTGGCTATTTACAACAGACTATCGGAAAAATCAGTGGATTTCAGACCCCAAATCATTATCTGGCCTGAAACAGCCGTTCCATTCTTTTTCCAAGATAAATCGCACCTCTCTCAGGAGGTTTTGAGGGCTGCAAAAACAACGAATGCGAATATCCTGTTTGGCTCCCCTGCATACCAGAAGGATAAAGGCACCATTCTCTATTACAACAGGGCATATGTAGTATCTGAAGATAGGGTCTTTGACTGCTACGACAAGGTTCACCTTGTCCCTTTCGGGGAATATGTCCCGCTCAAGAAATACCTCCCCTTTGTCCATCGCCTGGTTCCTGCAGCAGGAGATTTCTCCCCCGGTAAGGAGGTTAGGCCAATCAGTACCCCCGACCTTCAAATGGGGGTATTAATCTGCTTTGAGGCTATCTTTCCTGATATCTCTCGAAAACTCGCTATGGAAGGA
>JABXJZ010000050.1 GCA_013375335.1 Desulfobacterales bacterium | reverse complement strand
ACCTCGTACATCATCAAGATCAGGGATGCCAAGCCTGACGTGGTGATGATGGGCCACTGGGGGGATGACGCCATCAACGCACTGAAACAGGTCTATGAACTGAGACTGCGGAAGGACGCGAAGATTTTCTTTAACTGCATCATCCTCGCTTTTGCAGTGGGCATTCCGCCCGAGGCCCTCGAGGAAGTGACCATGGCGTGGTGGTGGTATCACAACCTGGCCGGAATCAAGGATCGTAAAACGATGCGGGCTGTCGATGAGCTGACCAAGGTGTGGAAAAAAGAGTACGGTGAGCCGCCCGACCCCTTTGCGGTGTATGCCTATGTCGGCATGCAGGAGACGCTGAGGGGAATCGAATTATCAAACTCCCTGGAACCGAAAAAGGTCTACGAGGCTCTCGTGAACAGCCCAAAATTCATGAGTGTCAAGGGACCAGCCACATGGCGTATCGATGGAAGGCCCGAATATAAATACGCTATGTGGATGGTCGACGGCAGACCAGCCGGCCAAAGAAGAGACAAATGGGACATTGGCAAGGTAGTCAGCGTTTATACGGGTGAGGAGTTGTGCCTGTCCTTGAAAGAAATGGGCTGGTAGTCAGTGAGAAGGGTGGAGGGGATATTGCCACTGAAGGGCGTATCCCCTCTTTTTCTTAGGGTCTGAACTTCTTTGGAGACCGTCGCTGGTCCCTTCCCTGCCTTTCATCAGGGCCTCACGTAACGACCACAAGGAAATTGGTCGCGGCCAGTATCCCTGGAAAAAGCGGACCACCCTGAGGATTTCTGAGCCGAGAGGAGCTGATTTTGGACAAGCCATCTGGATCTTATTCGGATACAGCTCTGCCCCCCTCAAGGGGCCTGAGGAGTAACCGAATGAGGGAGCGGGAGCTGATCGCTCTCCTTGTAATCGCCGGAGGGTTCCTGCTGATCACCCCAGTGCTGTCGGTCAACAGGGTCACGGACTTCATGATCTTTTGCATCTTTGCCATGTCCTTTGACCTGTTGTACGGGTACATGGGACGGCTCTCCTTCGGCCACCTGCTCTTTCTGGGGACAGGCGCCTACTGTTCCGGGCTTTTCCTTAAATATATCAGCAGGAATCCCATGTTGGCCATTATCGTGGGGATCCTCGTCGCGGGTTTGCTGGGCATGCTGATCGGCCTCATCATCGTCAGAACAACGGGGGCCTGTTTTGCCTTAATCAACCTCGCGTTCAACCATATCGGTTTTTTTCTTGTTCTCTCGCCTCTCAGAAGAATTACGAATGGAGAAGACGGGTTCGGGATTCACGCTTTACCGTTCGGTTTTTTGAATTTCAGTAGCCGGACCACGATGTACTGGTTCGTCCTTATCTGTTTGGTGTTGGTATTTTATCTCCTCAAGCGGGTTACCTCCTCACCCTTCGGGATTCTGATCCGATCGATCAAAGAGGATGAAACGAGGGTCAAGTTCCTTGGATATAATACCTTCTTCTATAAGTGGGTGACGTTCGTTTTGGCAGGATCCGTGGCCGGTCTGGCCGGAACACTGACTGCCTTGAATTACAACTATGTCAATCCCAATGTTATGGACGTCCATGGTAACGTGGGCGCTGTTTTCGCCTGCCTGATCGGAGGGGCCGGCAGTCTCTACGGGGCAGTTGTGGGCGGTGTGAGTTACATGGTCATCAGCAACTATCTGCCCATTTATATCCAACGATGGGAGATGTTCCTGGGGTTTGCCCTGCTGATGATCATTTTCAGGTTTCAGAAGGGTATCTGGGGATATCTTCAGAGCGTTTGGGAATATGTGGAGAGAAAGAAGACGGTTATGAAGGCCATTGGGGTGGGGGCTGTCAAGAGATGATTCATACCATTGTTTACGGGTTTACCATCGGGGCAATTCTATACTTTATTGCCATCGGCCTTTCCCTCACCTTCGGAATGATGAGGGTCATCAATTTTGCGCACACCCTGACCTACACCCTTGGTGTCTATATGCTCGTCAGCCTTGGCGCCCTGTTCAAGGGCTATTTTGTCATCGCTGCAATGATTGCCGTCGTCGTAGTCATTCCAATAAGCTATCTGATTGAGCGATGCATCATCCGCAGGCTTTACGGGGAATCCCTCGACCATACCTTCATTGCTACCTTTGCCATTGCCCTGATTGGGGTGGATACGATCAAGTGGATTTGGGGGGTCCTTCCCTATCCCCTGAGCGATCCGATCGGCGAATATCTGACGATTGGGGGTTTGACACTTCCCATCTACCGGATCGTCATCGTTATGATTGCCATCCTCCTCTTTATCGGGTTGGAGTTCTTTTTCAGGAAGAGCATTGTGGGCAAGATCGTGGTGGCAGCCCTGGAGGACAGGGATGGGGTCGGATGCCTGGGGATTGACGTTGATCATTACTTTTCCATCGTTTTTATGATGGGAAGCGCGTTAGCTGCCCTGGGAGGCGTTCTCTACGCTCCGATCAGCTCAGTCCACCCCTATATGGGACTCTCGATCCTCTTGTTGTGCTTCGCCGTGGTCATCGTGGGAGGGATGGGAAACCTGAGAGGAACCTTCGTATCCGCCCTGGCCCTCGGGATGATTATGGCGGTTACGGCACGGTACTGGTCGCAGGGTGCCGAAACAATGGTGTTTATTGTGATGGCAATTGTTCTGATCTTCAGGCCCATTGACATATAGGATCTTGTATTATGTCTGATCTGATCAGCACCCAGGACTTGACCAAACGCTTTGATGGTCTGGTGGCCGTCAACCAGGTCAACTTCAGCCTCCAAGAGGGCCAAGTCGCTGGCATTATCGGCCCGAACGGCTCTGGGAAGACCACCCTGTTCAACCTGTTATCGGGTTTCTTCCCCCCCAGTGCGGGGAGGATAACCTTCTGCGGCAAGGACATTACCAAAATCCCTCCCCACAAAAGGGTTGGGATGGGGATGGCTCGAACTTTTCAGCTTGTTTCCGTTTTTGATTCCTTGACGGTCTGGGAGAACCTGGTCTTGTCAACCATCAGATTCAAACGGGATCAGCAATCCGTACAAAGCTTCTTTTTCGCACCTGCCCGGAAAAGGATCGTGGTGGATGACTGCCTGAAGTCCCTGGAGTTGGTGGGGCTTGAAAAAAAGGCCTCTGCCCGCACCTCTGAACTCTCCTACGGGGAAAAGAGGATGCTTGAAATTGCCATTGGCCTGTCTCTGAAGCCGAGAGTACTCCTCTTGGATGAGCCCCTATCAGGTCTCAGTGATCATGAGATTGGGGGAGTGTTGGACCTGATTCATCGGGTGAAGAAGAACTTCGCCCTGGTCATCATTGAGCATAAGATCTCCAAGATCGTTAGTGTGGTGAAAAAGCTCTCCGTGATGAATGAGGGAAAGATCCTCTGTGAGGGTGATCCTGAACAGGTCCTCCGTGATCCAGCCGTCAGAGAATGCTACTGGGGAAAGGAAGAGGAAAATTGCTCGACGTAAAGGAAATCGATGTTACCTACGGTCGCGCCAAGGTCCTTCATGATGTGTCGCTCCAGCTGAATCAGGGTGAAGTGGTCTTTATTGTGGGCCGAAACGGTGCCGGGAAAACCACTCTCCTGAAAACCATCAGTGGCCTGATGAAGCCCTCTAAAGGTTCGATTGTCTACAACGGAGAGGATACGCGAGGCTTGTCCTCTGCAAAATTAGCCCAAAAAGGTGTACGCTACGTGGCTCAGGACAAGAAAGTCTTCAGCCACTTGACCGTACGGGACAACATCGAATTGGCCGCTTACGCCGCGGGCGAAGAGATGTCCACAGCCATCCAAAGAACAACCAGCATCTATCCAAAACTGAATGACCTGATGGATAATAAGGCTGGAGGTTTAAGCGGAGGAGAGCGAGAGATTCTCTTGATCGGCCGGGCTCTGGTTGGTAATCCGCGGCTCTTTCTGATTGATGAACCGACGGAAGGGCTGGCCGCCATTGTCATCGAGGATATTTTCCGAATCTTGAGCCAGATGAAAGGGCATAATGTATCGGCTTTCATTGTCGAGCAGAACCTCTCCATCGTCAACCGCCTGGCCGACCGCGTATACATCATGAAGGAGGGTAAAATCATCAGGGAAATATCTGAAAAACCCGAGATGGCTGACACGAAAGACTTGGAGAGTTATTTGTAATATGGTTGGGACCGCAATTGAAAAGCCATCATCATTTCATCTCGGCCTTTGCCTTGGGCATGGTCCTCGCCATCACCGGCCGATTCTGGTCCCAGGCCGCCGATACCATGGTTTTCATGGTCATGGCGGCAGTTTTGATCTTTTTCAGGCGTGCAGAGGCGTAAAGGGGTAGCAACCAGCTCTCCCAGCCTGAGGACCTGTCTGATACCCGGAATGCTGCCACGGACCTCAGAAACAAAACAAGTATGTACGGCCACAGATACCGAGGAAGAGCAAGACTCCTTGAGAAGGAGTGATCTCGAATGAACGATATTGCGAAGAGTATGGAATATGCAGAAAAAATCATGAAGCAGTGGAAGCCAACCAGGATCACCTTTGGTGAAGGCTCGATCAATAGGGTTGGGGAGGCTGTTAAAAGGTATTCAGACAAATACCACACTGCATGTAAAGAAAGTGATCTTTGATCCAGCGATTGTCGCCACAGAAGCCATAGTGGATCCGGAACTGACCTATTCGTACGGTCGGCACGTTTCTCTAGTCTCTGGGCTGGACACCATGACCCATCTTATCGAAGGCTATCTCAATATTGTGGACGAGGGAGTCGACCCTGAGGCGAATGATAGAGCAATTGCTGGGATGAAGCTCCTGCTTGATGCCCTGCCGCGAGTGATCGGAAACAGGGAGGACAGAGAAGCGAGAAGGATGATGTCCATGGCGAGCACCCTGGGTGGCACGGTACTCTTTTATAAACAGGCGGGGGTCCTCACCTCAACTCCTTCAGTTGGTGTAACGTCATGGACCACGGAGAGGCATGCGCTGTCATGCTGCCGTACTACGCTGCCTATTATGCTCCCGTGGTCATGGAAAAACTGAAAACCCTGGCTGAAATACTGGGCGTTGAAGATTCTGGCAATATTGGGAAGGACTTTGCAGAGGGGTTAATGAGGTTCTATAGGAAGCTGGAATTCCCTGTAACATTAACCGAATTCAAAGATTTCTCAGAAGATTTGGTCGACAAGGCAATCGTCGATGCATCCCAAAACAAAATGAAACTTGAAGCTATGCCGAGACCGATTCCAACAGGGGAAAGTGAGGAGGTGCTGAGGACGATTATCGAAGGCGCATATAATGGAACGATCGATGAAATATTGAGACTCTGAGCGTTCTAAATGAGCCGGGCTGACCCGCAGGACAAAGACCTACTCAGGAGGGGCGAATGAGATGATCACTTTGAACTTACCCACCAAAAAAGGGATGAATCCATCGGATATCGTCGCCTTCCTTGATCTCAAGGGTTTCGTACTCGTGGGGCTGCACCACCCGCCCGTTTAAGACGAAGATGATATTGTCCTTGCCCGTCTTCTCTACAATTGCCTTGATCATTGGCTCGTCTTTCTTGGCCTCGCGGACGCGTCTGACCACCTCAATGAACGTGGTCCCCTCTTCGAACTCCTGCTCCTTGCAATTAATACACGCCTTCATCTAGAGCCTCTTTAGGGAAAACTCCGTTCCGCTGGATTGCTTATACTAGGTGGCGGTGGAGGAGCTTGGCTCCTCCACCTATTACCCTATGATTACTCGAGGAAACCTTCCAGGCCGACCTCCTCGAGTTTGGCGGGGGTCGGCTTGCCGTCCTCATCCCAGCCCCGGACCTTGTAATAGTCCATGATGGCGTCTTTGAGCCCAACGGGGATCTTGCCGGCCGCCGGGCCCTCATCGACGGGCTCCATGAACCGCTTGGGATAGTTGAAGTCGTGCTCCTTCTTCCAGCCGTAGCGGATGTTCAAGAGCTTCTGAAGCTGAGTAATCCTATCACCGCAACGGCGCAGATCCTCCTGGGTCCATCCGAGGCCTGTACAGGCATTGATCGTGTTGAGCAAGTCGGTGAGCGTGTAACTGCGAAACTCCATGAACTTGCAGTGGCAGGCAGAGTTGATGATATTGCAGTAGTCGTGAAATTTGGCGTTGCGATCCGCTGCGTTCTCCCACGACCACCGTTCCTCATTCTCCACTTCATCGATGCCCCACTCGGGCAGCCGGATGTGGCCGACCCATATATGCTGGGAGTTGCCCCGCTCATGGTTGGGGCCTGAAGCCACGCCGGTGCAGTAGTTCAACGCCGAGATGTATTGGGCCCGCCAATTGTGCGCGGCGATCTCCTGGCCCTTCATCTGGATAGCCCACTCTTCGGAACCCTTACCGATCCTCTCCGAGGCAATCTTGGAGCCTTCACCAAGTAGATAGCCGAGACCGTCAGCCCGTGAACCGATCTTCTTGACCATCTCGACCATGGCTTCGGCGTTGCCCCAGGTCAGATCCAGGCCGTATGTATCTTCCTTGGTGATAACGCCCTTCTCATAGGATTCCATGGCCCAGGCCAGGACACCGCCCAAAGAGATTGTGTCCATGGAGTACATGTTGGCCAATTCGCCGGCATAAGCCACGGCTTTAACATCGTCGATCAGGCAGTCGAAGCCCATCATGGCAAAGGACTCGTACTCTGGGCCCTTGCCCTTGTAAGCGTAAGGGCCCTCCTTGATCTCGCATAGGTTGTGGCACTTGAGAACGCAGTATTTGCAAGGCCATGGTTTTGCGTTGAGCTCCTTCGCGTAGTTAGAGCCATGGAAGGCCTTCTCGCCTGAGGGGAATGTGGCCAACTGGTAATTCTTGATGGGCAGGTTGCCCTGGGGAGCGAACATCTCAGTAGCCATTGCAGTCCCGACGCGATAAATGCGCAGAAACTCTGGCTTTTCAGAGTCGATCTGAGCCAAACGCTTATTGATCTCCTTATTCAGCTTGTCAAGCTGCTCGGGGTCGTGCACCGGAACCTCCTGGCTGCCACGCACGGCCACACCCTTCAGCAGTTTGGAGCCCATCACCGCTCCCAGGCCACAGCGGCCCACAAAGGATTTTTTCCGAGTCTGGATATTGGCGTAACGCACAAGCCGCTCACCGGCCTGGCCAATAGTGACGCACTCGAATTTCTCGCCCTCAGCCTCTTTGATGTCGTCTTCCGCCTCATAGGCGTTCTTGCCCCAGAGATGACTGGCGTCTTTGATCTCTGCCCTGTCGTCATCAACGACCACATAGACTGGCTTTTCCGCCCGGCCGTGGGTGACGATAGCGTCGTAGCCGGCATTCTTAATCTCAATGCCGAAGGACGCAGTTGCCGCCGAGTCGGCGTTCAGATTGATCGATGGTGAAATAGCGCCGCCTGTCCACTTGCCCGCCCCGGTCTGTCTGGCCCCTTGCATTGGCCCTGGAGCAAGGGTCAAACGGTTGGCTGGATCGAAGGCGGTGGTTCCCCGGGGGGATTCGCGCCAAAGCATGTAGGCGCTCATGCCAGAACCGCCGAGGAACTTCTCATAGACCTCTTCGGACAGTTGTTCGCTTTTACAAGTGTTGTTGCTCAAATCAACCCTGAGAATCTTGTGCCAAACACTCTTCATAGACAAAGACCTCCTTCCCTTTATTTAGGAACTCCCCCTTTGGATCCCGTGTCCCTACGATAAAGTCGTATTGTGTGTCAACCGGAAAAAGCAAAAGAAACAGACAATTACAATCTTCGAGGGGAGAGAGAATCCCCCAGGGTGTGTGGTTTATCCCACCAATCATGCTCTCAATGCCTTGAGAAAATGGCTAGGGAAAGCGGGACCCCCCAGGGGAGTTTGTCTTTCACACAACGCACTGCTGAGTTCCTGAATGGAGGTATGCGCCTGATGTGTCTTCCTCTCTGGTTAAGTTCTTGCGAGCGGCGATACCCCCGTACTGTCCATGGTTACCAGCCCATTTCCTCCAAAGACAGGCACAACTCCTCACCCGTGTAACCCTCGACTACCTTGCCAACGTCCCATTTGTCCCTTCTTACGCCGGCTGGTTTGCCATCGACCATCCATATAGCGTATTTATATTCGGGCCTTCCATCGATACGCCATGTGGCCGGTCCCTTGACACTCATAAATTCCGGGTTGTCCAGGAGAGCCTCGTAGACCTTCTTCGGTTCGAGGGAATTCGATAGCTCGATTCCTCTGAGTGTCTCCTGCATACCCAAATAGGCATAAACCGCAAAGGGATCGGGCGGCTCACCGTACTCTTCTTGCCACACCTTGGTCAGCTCAGCGACAGCCTGCATCGTTTCACGATCCTCGATGCCGGTCAGGTCATGATACCACCACCACCCCATGGTCACTTCCTCAAGGGCCTCGGGCGGAATGCCAACAGCAAAAGCGGTTATGATGCAGTTAAAGAAAATCTTCGCATCCTTCCTGAGACCCAACTCATACACCTGCTTCAATGCATTGATGGCGTCATCCCCCCAGTGGCCCATCATCACCACGTCAGGCTTGGCATCCCTGATCTTGATGATGTACGAGGT
>JABXJZ010000296.1 GCA_013375335.1 Desulfobacterales bacterium | reverse complement strand
TACTTCACGCTCATATGTCCACTTTCTACGGATGGAATAAACAAGTTCATTTTCTTGCCAAGAACTTCGAGCTTGTCATGAATATCGTCGTACAATTCTTTGTCCGTTAGTGATTCAGTCTCAAAGAGCGCTTCCAGGTGATCGATAGTTTCATCATTTGAAGCAATTGCATAACTCAGAAATCGGATGAATTCCTGATTGTACCTCCTTCTGCCATAACCTTCCACGATAGATGATCTCACTGATTTAGGTGATCTTCTTATTTGACTACCTTGCTCAAACATTTCGAATCTTGGCAGCTTATTCAGTGTCATTTTATGGATATTTATGGCTAAGTCTCGCGCCATTTTCCAAATTTCTAAACTCCTATAACTCATCCCGTTCCCCCACCATCTCATTCGATACCAAGCATCCAGGACCCAGAAGGCGAAGCTCCTCAAACCAATCCCGCTATCACCCCTGCATGTTTTTCCGCAGCGTTTTGATTCCTCATGACGGCATCCCGCGCACGTTCACCGTATGCTTTCAGGGTATCAGGATGCCTGAGGAGCCAGATCGCCTTCTCTGCCAGCATTTCGGGGCTCGAAATGGGCATGCCCGCATCCACCTCCTCTAGCAGCGCCTTTGCATCCAGAAAATCCTCCATGGAGGGCCCGTAAAAGACAGGCTTTCCCCAGACCGCCGGTTCCAGGGGGTTCTGTCCACCCAACGGCACGAGGCTCGCCCCGCAAAACACGATGGTTGCAACGCTATAAAGCTTGAAGAGTTCCCCAAAGGTATTGATGACAACAACCGGCTCTGTGCGCTTTGCCTCACCGCTTCCAAGTTCGCTCCTGAGCTGATACCGGAAGCCGCGCCTCTCAAACAGGGATCGAATCTCAGGTATTCGCTCAATATGCCTCGGTGCGACGATCAGAACAGCGTCGGGAAATTCCCTCACGATTTTTTCATAGGCATCCAGCACCATGGCCTCCTCACCCCCACGTGTGCTCCCTGCGACAAAGACCAGCTGGGAGGATTCAAGATTCAGGATCTGCCGCATTTCCGCTTCTACAGTGGGCTCTGCAAGGCTTACGAGCAGGTCATATTTAGCATTGCCATTTATGAGGAGCCTCTTTGGATCAGCTCCCATCGCCCTGATACGAGCCCCATCTTCTTCAAGGATCATGCTGAAGGCATCGACATTTCCCAGGACTTCACGAAAAAAGTGCCGAAACTTGAGATAGCCCCTGACCGATCTCACTGAGATTCGGCCATTAACTAGCGCGATCTTGATTCCCATGCGCCGCGCCTCAGTAAGCCACGCAGGCCAGATCTCGGTCTCCAGAAAAACGAGAACATCCGGGCGTGCACGGGAGAGTGCCTTGCGCACTGAACCAATGAAATCGATCGGCGCGTAGACGACGGGGATATCTTGCCCGAAGTTCTCAATTGCAAGTTCTCGACCGTGTTTGGTGTTTGTTGAAACCATGACGGAACAGCTTGGCAGGATCTGGCTGAGGGCCTTGATGATGGCGGCAGCCACCTTGACCTCTCCGAGGGACGCGGCATGGATCCATATGCGGGGCGATCCCGAAAGGGCCCGCGCAATGTCCGGCGGTATATAGCCCAAGCGTTCTCTCAGATGCTCGCCGTGGCGTCGGCTCAGGCGGGTATAGATCCAGAACGGTGGAAGACAAGACAGGAACAGGCCGGAAGTAAGGGCTGTGTATGCCCCGTAAAGGAGTTTCATAATCCCATGCCGCTAAAAAGATCCGCGTTTACCCAAAAGAGGTAGGCCTATTTTCCCACAGTGCCACCCTGACAATTATCACAGATCCATATTCCAGACAAGGAACTGTTATTGTGTAAAATCCACCAAGAAGTGGAGAAAAATTTTCCCCATTTAGGTAATTCCTTACCTACGCATGGAGTTATTTTTTAAGGACAATATGGGATAACTAGATGAAACTTATACCAAAAATGTGACCTCTACTACAGCTGGCACACCTCTTGCTGGGAACATCTCTAACAATCAGACTTATACAGGGAACAGCCTTAATCCATACGAGATAGCGAAAAGTTATGCGGGCTGCTACCGTGTTTCGCGAAAAAATTAGAACTTCACATTCTAGCTGTCTTTAATCTATTATAACCTGGAAAATGTGGTAGAAATACCACAGGGAATCAGCATACCTGCTCAGAGGCGCCACAACGTGGCAGCGCCCACAGGTTGAAGATCTTTGCGATGGAATACCAGACCAAGGAAAAGACTCGGCTCCTCATGGAAAAGGGGGTACACATACCCAATCCCATGACGCTTGATATTGGAGAAGAAGTGGATATAGACAGGATTTCCGGTGACCATGTGGTTATCTATGCCGGCTGTAAGATCTACGGCAAGAAAACGCTCATTATGTCCGGAACAAAACTGGGCCATGAAGGTCCTGTGACCATAGATGATTGCCAAATGGGCCCCGAGGTGGAACTTAAGGGCGGCTTCTTCCGTAAATCCGTATTTCTTCAAAGGGCCAATATGGGTTACGGGGCCCAGGTACGGGATGCATGCATTTTGGAGGAGGAGGCTAACGGGGCTCATGTCGTTGGACTGAAGCACACCATCCTCTTCCCATTTGTTACCTTAGGGAGCCTCATCAATTTCTGTGATTGCCTCATGGCAGGCGGCACAAGCAGGAGGAATCACAGCGAGGTA
>JABXJZ010000295.1 GCA_013375335.1 Desulfobacterales bacterium | reverse complement strand
TCCAAAAAGCATGTTGATTTATTGTCTCTTGTTGGCTAAATTAGCCTAAAACTCGGGATCAGGGCTGAATTTTGATGAAACATGCGAGTGAAACAGTCTACTTAGTAGATGGGAGCTCATATATCCACAGGGCCTACCATGCGATAAGGGGCCTCACTAATTCCAAAGGCCTTCCCACCAATGCCATATTCGGCTTTACCAAGATGTTGATCAAGCTCCTCGATGAGAAGTCACCTGAATACGTAGCAGTAGCCTTTGATGCCAAGGGGCCAACCTTCAGGCATGAGATATTCAAGGATTACAAGGCCACCAGACCCCCTATGCCAGAGGATCTGGCAGTACAGATGCCCTATATCAAGCAGGTGGTCGAGGGATTAAGCCTGAAGACCCTGGAGCTGGAGGGATATGAGGCCGACGATATTATCGGGACCATCGCAGCATTGGCAAGAGATCAGGGGCTCAATGTGGTCATTGTGAGTGGTGACAAGGACTTCAGGCAGATCATATCGCAAAATACTGTTATGTGGGACCCGATGAATGATAAGGTGGTCAATTATCAAAAGATAAGGCAGGATTATGCGATTGAGCCCGAGCAGATAATAGAGGTAATGGCCCTCTCAGGAGACTCAGTAGACAATGTCCCGGGTGTCCCCGGTGTTGGGGAAAAGACGGCCATTAATCTCATAAGAGATTTTAACTCGTTAGAGAGTCTTTTTGAAAACACGGATAAAATACCCAAGGCCTCGCTTAAGGAAAAGCTTGAAGGCTCCAAGGAACAGACCCTTTTGAGCAAAAAATTGGTTACCATCAACAACAATGTACCGATTGAGGTAACCATTGATGATCTGAGGCTGAGGACACCCGAGAAGGAGAGGCTGGCTAACATCTTCAGGGAACTGGAGTTTAAATCGCTCATAGATAAATTTACCGAGCATGCTGAGCTCAGCAAAAAAAACTACCGACTGATCCTGAAAAGAGGGGAACTGGAGTCTCTCATAGATACTATAAAGAAGAAAGGAGCAGTCTGCGTCGACACGGAGACTACCAGTAAAGAGTATCTCATCGCAGATCTGGTGGGCATATCATTTTGCCTTGAGCCAGGGGTAGCGTACTATCTGCCCTTGGGTCACACCTATCTAGGTGTGGGTCCCCAGCTAGATACCCACGAGGCCTTAAGGCTGCTAAAGCCCGTCCTCGCCGATGGTAAGGTAAAGAAGATAGGGCAGAATATCAAATACGATGCGGAGGTTTTGGCGAGACACGATATCGAGCTGAAGGGATTGTTCTTCGATACCATGGTCGCCTCATACGTTATTGATCCTACCTTGCGCCAGCATAACCTGGATTACTTGGCGCAGCACTATTTGAGCTACAAGATGCTCAGCTACGATGAGGTAACTGAGCCTGCCAAGGACAAGGACTTTGCCTCTGTTGATATCAATAAGGCCAAGGAATACTCCTGCGAGGATGCAGAGATAACGCTCCTTTTGAAATCCATTCTAGAGAAAAAACTGAGGGATACTGACAACTATACCCTGTTTCAGGATCTGGAGATGAGGCTCATCCCCGTCTTGATGGATATGGAGCTAACCGGGATAAAGATAGATGTGGATTTCCTTAAGGCCATGTCAGAGGCATTTGCCGATGAGCTATCCTCAATTGAGCAAAAGGTCTTTGACCTGACAGGAGAGGAGTTCAACATAAATTCCCCCCAGCAATTGGGCTATATCCTCTTTGAAAAGTTGAAGCTGCCCTGGAAGAAAAAGACGAGGAAGAAGACCGGATACTCCACTGATGTAGAGGTACTCACTGAGCTTGCAGTTCACCATGAGATCCCGAACCTTCTTCTGAGGTTCAGGACCATCAGCAAGCTTAAATCCACCTATCTTGATGCCCTGGCGGAGACGGTAAACCCCGCGACCGGCAGGATCCACACCTCCTACAATCAGACGGTAACTGCAACAGGACGCTTAAGCAGCAGCAATCCGAACCTCCAGAACATACCCATCCGCACTGATGAGGGAAGGGAGATAAGAAAGGGGTTTATAGCAGATAAGGGTCACCTGCTCCTCTCCGCTGACTACTCACAGATCGAACTTCGGGTATTCGCCCACTATTCAGAGGACCCCGTGCTTCTAGAGGCCTTTGAGGGTGGAGAGGATATCCATGTCAGGACGGCAGCGGAGGTATTTGGCGTGCACCCAACGCTGGTTACCCCTGAGATGCGCCGCATGGCCAAGATGATCAATTTCGGGATCATCTATGGAATGGGGCCAATAAGGCTGGCCAAGGAGCTTGGCATAAGCAAGAAGGTGGCACAGGGTTACCTCGACAACTACTATGAACGATATAAGGGGGTGAAGGATTTCAAGGAAAAGATACTATCCCAGGCCAGGCAAAATAGGTACGTAACAACGCTTCTTAAGAGAAGGAGGTATGTGCCGAACATAAACAGTGATAATGGAAACCTGAAGAGCGAGGCAGAGCGGGTAGCCATTAATACGCCCATACAGGGAACCGCTGCTGACCTCATCAAGATGGCCATGATAAATATCGCCGAGAGGTTAAGGAGGGCGAATCTGAGGACGAAGATGCTCCTCCAGGTGCACGATGAGCTGGTGTTTGAGGTTCCTGAAAAGGAGCTGGATCGTGCGTCTCAATTGATCAAAGATGAGATGGAGTATGTTTATCCCTT
>JABXJZ010000294.1 GCA_013375335.1 Desulfobacterales bacterium | reverse complement strand
GTCTCACTCTTTTAGCGCTCGCAGGTGTAATCGTAATTTTTTTCTTCGTGATCAGAAGTCTCTTGAAGCGAGGCGAGGGTTCAGTTTTAGGCGAACAACTTGCTCGCATTGCCTCAAACCTCGGATTTACCGCTCAGCCGGCAGAGAATGAATTTGTGGCCCAACGGTTAAAATTGGTCAATGCTGGTGCGCGTGACCGGGGAGTTATCCGTTCCCTGTATCAGCGTAGAGAGTCAGGTTTTGAGATGTACTTATGCGAGTATGATTCGTGGAGCTTGCGTCCCGGAGGATCATCTATGTATCAAGTTATTATGAGTGTTGTCTCGTCGCAGCTGAATCTCCCTCGGCTGTCTCTCCAGGGAGCACCGCGCTTGAAGGGGGCAGTGGGATCGTTAGCCACGAAAGTCTTATCGGCTGCTGTCCCTGCTCCCATGGTCAAGCTCTCATTTGATCAACGGCAATTTAAGGGTCGCTTCCTGGTGTATGCCAAAGAGGACCATATATCGGTCAGAGAGGTAACGGAATCAATAATGGATAGCCTTGGAGACAGGGATAATGTGAGCGTTGATGCCTATGAAGATACCCTATTGGTCACAAGCTCTGATCTCAGGATTGATATGCTCCATAGAAAGGTGGATTTGCCCGAAGTGAATAGGGTGTTTGAAGTTGCCCGTGATCTTTATGAAAGGCTTCGAAGGAGGTAGATAACTTGGAGGTGATCTATCATGTCATGTTATTTTCGCCACATAAAGGACATCCTCAATGAAGCCGGCATTGAAGTTACTTTAAGCAATAAGAAGCAACTCGACCGGGCTATTCATGACATACTTGAGCTTCCCTACAAAGACTGCCCTACAGCGTGGAGAAAGCTCAAGGAACAGATAGTAGGCGACGAAAAGAAAAGGAAGGATCTCGTCGAGAAGTTAAAGGATGCTGTGCAGCAGTAAACTTTTGCCCAGGTGAGTACGCGCCTCATCGCATGGGAAGACGAACATAGAAGGTGGATCCAGCCCCTTCTTCACTTTCCACCCTCACGGTCCCGTTGTGGGCCTCGACAATGCTCTTTACGATGGGAAGACCGAGGCCTGTTCCAATAATGTGTCTAGTTTTGTCGGTCTGGACCCGATAGAATCTTTCGAAAACTCGAGGTAATTCATCGGATGCAATACCATACCCGGTATCGCTGACCTTTATTTCCAAAAAATTCCCCTTAACCGCTCCCGTCACAGTTACCTTCCCCCCTTCTGGGGTATACGTGATGGCATTGGTGATGAGATTGTCAAAAACTGTCTCCATGCTCTTCACGTCTGCATTGATGAGGGGTAGGTTGGCCTTTTTAATGTTGAGGGAGATGTTCTTCTTCTCCGCCTTGGTTTGCATGAACCCCACCAAATTCTCGAGGATATCCATCAATTGCACCTGTTCTTTATCCTGAAGTATTAGCCCCGCCTCTATCCGGGATAGATTTAGGAGCTCGTTGGATAATTCAACGAGACCCTGAACCTTTCGCGAGATCTTTCCGAGAATATCAGCCTGTTTGGGGCTTACCTTACCTGCCAACCCGTCCGTGAGGACGTGGATTTGAGTCAAAATAGTGGAAAGGGGGCTTCTGATCTCGTGGGAGACCATGCTCACAAAGGCAGACTTCATCTCATCCAATTTTTTCAGATGGGTAATATCATCAAGAATGGCTACCGAGCCAAGTATCTCTCCTGACCTGTTCTGGAAGGGAACAGCCTGGGCCCTGAGATATAATTGATCAGATTGCCCTTTCTCACCTTCACGGGGCATAATCTCAGCACTTAGGACCTTGAACTCACCCGGATTCAATTCAAGGATGCCATCTATAATCCCGGCCAACCTCTCGTTTGTGGTTAAAGCGCTGAGGGGTTGATCGTCCAGGGAATCCCCTTCATACCCTAACATCCTCACTAAGGCGGGGTTATAGAGTACAATATTCTTTCTCTTGTCGGTTACCAGCACACCACCAGCTAAATAGTTTACAATTGTTTTAAGGCGGGTTTTTTCTGTGGCAATGTCCTGGAGGGTCCTTGTCATTCTAACAGCCTTACTGACCACAACTCTCAATTGATCAGGTGTAAACGGTTTGGGTATGAAATCAAAGGCACCCTTCTTCATTGCCTCGATGGAATGTTCCAACGTCGCGAAGCCGGTGATGACAATGCCAACAGAATCCGGATGTTGTTCCCGAACCTTGGCTAAAACCTCCATACCACCTATACCTGGCATCATCAAATCAATAAGGACAATATCGTAAAACTTCTCTCCTATCATCTTTAGCCCGATCTCTCCGTTTTCGGCCACGTCAACCAGGCAGTTCTCTTTTGTGAGTATTCTAGAGCACCCTCTCCGTATCCGTTCTTCATCATCTATGACCAGTATCTTTGGCTGATATGTATAATCCTCTATAAGGACCATAGATAAAGTATCCTCTTACATAGGGCCACTTTCAGTTACCTTAACCAGGGGCAGTACTATTAGAAAGGTTGTGCCTTCAGAGCATGTATACTTGACCTTAATCGTTCCTCCATGTTCTTCAATTATACCTTTCACTGCACCCAAACCCAATCCGGTCCCCTTGCCTTCTTCCTTGGTGGTAAAAAAGTGGTCGAAGATCTTCGGAAGGTCCTCTTCGGAGATGCCACATCCGGTATCACTGATTTCGATATAGATTTCCCCCTTAGGTTT
>JABXJZ010000293.1 GCA_013375335.1 Desulfobacterales bacterium | reverse complement strand
TCGTTGCTGAATGACACGGTAGTCATATTTCAGTTCAAATGTGTCTCCAGGCGGTTGATAGAATTTGCGCCCACTGTAAAGGTGAGCAGCCATTTGTTCCACAAGCTACTGCAGGTACATGCCTTGATATTGAACTGGAGTGAGCCGATATTGCACCATGTGGCCGGAACACAGAGGACGCCTCGTACGTCATCAAAGGGATGTTCTATGATACCGTAAACATCGCCGGGCAGGGAATTATTTCCCTCGAACGGCTCGATATAGATGGGAATGCAGAGGTCGCTTTTCAGCAATTTTGCTTCGATCTCTTGGCACTTTTCGAGGAGGTTTGTACTGTCAGTATACGACACTCCAGGGCTCTGCATAGGCGTACACCAAAGGGCGCCCATCGTGGCTATAGTAAATACTATTGTAACCTCTATCCTAGGGTGGGCCATTGAATCTGTAAAACCTCACGGGCTGAGGGGGTGGCGGGGAGTGATGTGAGAAAAAGGGGCTGATTATGGGTTCTGGTGGCTGCCTGGTTAACCAGACGGATCTATGTTCTATTACAAGTTAAACTCCTCGACTAAGTCCATTGCGTAGGATAGGTCCCTTAAGACATAATCTGCCCCTGTTCCTAACAATGACTCATAACTATAGGGTCCTGTTGAAACAACAATCGAGGTTGCCCCGAGCGGTTTTGAGCACTGCACGTCCTTGGGCGTGTCACCTATGACAATACAATCACTGTAGTTGACATGGATGTTTCTGCTTTTTCTTAATTTTTCAACGGCTATAGGAAGGAGCCTATTTCTGTCTTCGCTATCGTCGCCAAATGCCCCAACTGGGAAATACCTGTTTAGGTTGAATGCACCGAGCTTTATTCGGGCACCCCGATCAATATTCCCTGTCAAGAGTCCAAGCCAATAACCATCCGCTGTCTTGAGGGCACCCAGGAGTTCAAGCACACCCGGCATTATATGCCTCCTTGTATTGTTTATCTCTATTTCTAGGTTCTTCAAATACTGCGATAGAATGGAATCCACGATCCCGTCGCTAGAAGGTAATCCATGAATACCAAGGCCCTCCCTTATGATCTGTATGTCAGTCTTACCCGCCATTGTTATGCCAGCAAAGGCATCCCTGATAGAGAACATCTCATAAAAGGCCTTGCTCATAGACCTCCTCCCCGCTCCACCGGGGTCAATGAGGGTGCCATCTATGTCAAACAATACGAATCTATTCACCATTGCATCTAAGACTTCTATCTCTCATTAATCTTAGTCCTCAAAACCCCAGAACATTTGAAGGTTACCACCCGTCGTTCACCCAGCATCAACTCTTCCCCCGTTTGGGGGTTCCTCCCCCTGCGTTTCCTTTTCTCCCTTACACAGAATTTCCCAAATCCGCTGATTAAGATATCCTCGCCATTTTCCAAAGTCTTTTTGATGACTTCCAAAAGATACTCAACCAACTCAGCTGATTTGTTTTTGGGGAGGTCAGTGTGGTTGTAGATAGAATCGACCAGATCTGCTTTGGTAAGGTTCATGACTCGGTCTCCTTTTTGGGAAGATTAACGATCTTAGGGCGTCCATCCTGAGGAAGCAAAAATACTGCAAAATAGATGACTTTGTCAACAACTTCAAGATTGCTGCTATCCTTCTAGGCGTATCGGCCGTGAAGAATGACAATTCCCTGGAGTCGGCATACAGGCACCAGGTCGAGGGTTTCGAATTGGGCTTATGGTGTCCGCACATCTGGACCAGCAGGCAGTTCCTTCCGCTCTAGGGTCTTTATCCCTGGCATTGCTGTTCCAATAATTCCCTGTTTATCTCCGGAGATCCCAGCAGTGTGAGCGATTACCCCTTTTACCCAGTACTTCAGGGTATAGTAATACTGGTGCCAGCCATATTGAAGAGAAAGCGGTCCCCCAACTCCGCAGCCATCATGGCTGCTGCTCTCAATCCAGTGCAGTGAGACACGCCCACTCTCTTGACATCCAGGTCTTTCAGGGCAGCAATGGTTTTCTTGATTCTCTCCTCAGAGGCATGTATCAGGTGGCAGCCGCCGACGACCGTGTGTACTTCCTTCACTCCAGTCAGGTTCTGGGCATGGTATAGGGTGTTGATGATGCATCGGTGAGCGCAGCCCAGGATAACTGCGAGGCCCTCATTGGTCTTGACGATGAGCGCTCGGTCATCTGGGAAGTTGTCCAGCTGATACTCGTCGCCCACCTTGACCAGTAGATAGTCTTCTCCCACCTTCTCAAAATCAGTGACAATTGGAACCTCGCCAGTGGTCATTACGTTTTCAGCTAATCTAACTGGCTCTTGGGTCAGGGTGAATCGAGCCCCCAAGCTCTCGAGCTCAGCTCGAGTGTAGGGGATGCCGACGTACCTATGCTTTTTGCCCTGCACTGCCCTGTATTTCTTCGCCCAAAGGTCGGGAGCAGCGATTACGTCAATCTCTTTACCTATTTTGCCGAGTACCTGGCGGAGACCTCCAGTGTGGTCAACATGGGAATGCGAGATGACAATCTTATCAGTGGTGGTAATATCGATGCCAAGGACGTGAGCGTTGTGGATGATGCCGTGGCCCTCCCCGGTGTCCATGAGGACCGTCATACCGTTTGTTTCAACTAGGGCGCTAAATCCCCATTCCGCGATAGTACGAGGTACTCCAGCGGTGTTTTCGGCTAGGGTTGTAACGCGGCACTGCATGGTCCCCCCTTTATCCGT
>JABXJZ010000292.1 GCA_013375335.1 Desulfobacterales bacterium | reverse complement strand
ATAGGCTTTGTGACCCAGGAGGCTCATGTCTTTTCCGATACTCTATTGAACAACGTAGTCTTCGGGAGCCGGGGAATCAGCGAGCGCACCATTAACAATGCCCTTGAGGTCTCTCAATTGATGGTAGATATCGATTCTCTTCCCGGGGGCATCCACTCCTTCCTGGGAGAAAAGGGGATAACCTTGTCGGGAGGACAGAGACAGAGGCTGACTATAGCAAGGGCCCTTATTTCCAATCCCCCTATCCTCATCCTGGATGACGCCCTTTCCCAAGTGGATACCAGGACTGAGGCTAGTATATTGAACAATATCCTGCAGATGAGACAGGGGGAGACGAACATCATTGTTTCAAATCGGACTTCTACCATCAGGAGGGCGGAGGTCATCTATGTGCTGAGGACTGGGAGGCTCGTGGAGGTGGGTGACCATGCTACCCTTCTGGCCGCAGGGGGGGAATATGCCAGGCTCTATAAGAGACAGCAGTTAGCAGAGGAATTGGAAAGGGGCAGATAGCAATGCACTTTGACTATGGATACATGGAAGAGGGGCAACTTGGCAAACCGTACAATATCGGCCTTCTAGGAAGGTTAATCCCTTATGCACGGCCATATAAAGGACCCATCTTCCTTGCCCTGGTCCTGACGCTCCTGATCACCCTCTTTGATCTTTCCATTCCCTACCTCCCCAAGGTCGCGATAGACAGATACATCTTTTCCTTCTGGTACCTGGTGGACCAGAAAGCAGCGCCTAGTAGCCTGGGAGAGGATTTCAGTCGAAGGTATGGCCACCTTGTAGATGCCACAGAAGAGGCGGGCTTGGGGTTTATCTCAAACTCCAAACTCAAACGGATTGACCCTAGGGATGTTAGACGCTACCAGGAGGAAGGGCTCATCTCCAGGGAAAGATTCTACAGGGTCACAGCTGAGGCAGTTAATCAGGATCGGGCATTTGGCCGCGAAAAGCCAATAAGAGGGGAAGGCCCGTATCTTTATATGCCTGCTGAAGAACTGAAGGGCGTCTCCCCGCGCAGGATAGCAGCGCTGAGGCATAAAGACATTACGGGCGTAGGCCTTGTCGCCCTATTCTTACTTGGCTTGATTGTGGGGTCCCTTGGCTTGAATTACTGGGAATACTATCTCCTCGAGAAGGCCGGACAGAATATGATGCAAGATATCAGGATGGCGCTTTTTAACCGGATTCAGGGGCAGGCGATCCGTTTTTTTGACCGGAGCCCGGTAGGCAGAGTGGTTACGAGGGTAACGAACGACATAGAAAATCTCAACGAGTTATTTAAATCGGTCCTCATCACAGTCTTTAAGGATATATTTCTCCTCTCGGGCATCATCGTAGTCCTAATCCATCTGAACTGGCGCCTGGCCTTGATCTCCTTTATCCTTCTCCCCTTTGTATTTGGACTGACCTTGTTCTTCAGCAGGCAGGCAAGAGAGGTGTTCCGGGAGATAAGAAGAAATATTGCATCAATTAATGCATTTCTGCAGGAGAGGCTCTCTGGTATTCGGATTATTCAGCTGTTTGTCCAGGAAAAGGCGCAACTCGAACGCTTCAAGGACCTTAACCATAGGAATTACCTCACAAGCATGAGACAGATCAAGATCTTCGCCCTATTTATGCCTTCCATGGAGGTCTTCTCCTCCGTGGGCATAGGTCTCATGATATGGTATGGAGGGGGAAAGGTTATAGGAGAACAGCTCACCTTGGGCTCACTTGTGGCCTTTATCGGTTACATCCACATATTCTTCAAGCCAATACGGGATATTTCAGAAAAATACAATGTAATGCAGTCCGCTATGGCCAGCATGGAGCGAATATTTGAGCTCATGGATAAACGCGAGGTGATGGGAGAGCAAAGGATATCGAGGGGACCGATGAGGGCTGAAGGACATCTTCAGTTCGAAAATATCTCCTTTTCCTATGAGAAGGGATTCCCGGTCCTCAGCGATGTCTCCTTTGAGGTGAAGCCAGGCCAGGTTGTGGCACTTGTCGGCATTACGGGCTCGGGAAAGACAACCATAACTAGCCTTCTCGAGAGGTTTTATGAAATCCAGGAGGGAACTATCCTCTTGGATGGCCTTGATATCAGGGACTGGGACATACGAGAACTACGTTCCCATATCGGCCTCGTCATGCAGGATGCCTTTATGTTTGCGGGCAGCATCGCGGAAAACATATCCCTTGGTGCTGAAGAGATGACAAGGGAAGCACTGGAGGCTGCCTCCAGACAGGTAGATTTATATCAGTTCATAACATCCCTACCAAACGGCTTTGATCATGAGGTCAAGGAGGGGGGTGTAACCCTTTCTGCAGGCCAACGTCAGCTTCTCGCCCTGAGCCGGGCGCTGGCCCATGAGCCAACGCTCCTGGTTCTTGATGAGGCTACCTCCAGCGTGGACCCGGAGACGGAACGGCTCATCCAAGAGTCTATTTTCAGGCTATTGAGAAGGCACACTACCCTGCTCATCGCCCACAGACCTTCGACGATCCAGCACGCTGATAGGATCTTGGTCCTCCACCACGGGCGTATTGTGGAGAAAGGCACCCATGAGGAACTCATGGCCCTGGAAAATATCTACTTTCGGTTAAACCGAATACAAATGAACGTATAGGCAATGACCCGGTAGTTTCCATCCTGTCCTTCCAGAGCAAAACCTTACCACCGGCCAAAAGCAGTTGATTGAAGATCCTCCTTGTCTGCTCAAAGAGCATCTGCCG
>JABXJZ010000049.1 GCA_013375335.1 Desulfobacterales bacterium | reverse complement strand
GACTTTTTGAATCAACAGTGCCTCTGCTTTAGGGAGAGAAGGCTCAGTTAGCTCGAGGATAATCTCCTCTTGCGCTGTATCCGTTCTGGAGTGATCGGAAGCCATAAAATGCCCCTTTCAGCTGCTAGAAAGACCCACTTACTAAAGTGACAGCAATTTGGGTGCCAAATAAACGCCCGAACGAGCTCGGGCCTTGATTTTGTCCTGAACTTCCCGAAGGATATGACTTTCTGGAACTCTTCTCTCAAGAGTGGAGTTATAGGCCTCGAAAACCTCTCAGTCTTTCCCTATTCGATCAGGCTGGTGTTTTAGTAGATTTTTGCAGGACTTTTTAGTATATTTGAAAGTGATACGTTACAATGCAGGATAGGTGCAGCCATGCCAGATACCGCGAAGCCCATACCTAACTCCCTGGTGGTGCTCCGTGAGGAGTTCGACGACTGGGCTATTCTTTTTGATTCTGCTACTGGGAATGCATTCGGTCTCAATCCCGTAGGGGTATTTGTCTGGAAATGCCTGGACGGCAACCGTACGATCAAAGAAATCGTGAATGAACTGCGTGAGAACTGCGAAGGCGTGCCCGAGGAGGCAGAGGGCCACCTCAGAGAGTTCATCCAGGACTTGGTCGAGCAGGGATTGGCAGGATATGAGACCCAAAAGGATTAACGCCGCCGTAAACCTAATGAACACCCCGAGGTCGGTGGATCTTGCCATCACGAACCAATGCAATCTCCGGTGCACATACTGCAGCCATTTTACCAGTGCAGGGGACGTTGGACAGGATCTACCTACAGAGGAATGGCTCAGATTCTTCGAGGAACTAAATCGATGCGCTGTGATGGATGCAATCCTCCAAGGAGCCGAGCCATTTTGCCGGGAAGACCTGAAACAACTCATCCAGGGAATCGTTCGCAATCGCATGCGCTTCAATATCCTGAGCAATGGGACATTGATCACTGATGAAATGGCCAGCTTTTTGGCCTCGACATACCGTTGTGACGGGGTGCAGATCTCCATTGATGGCTCAACACCCAAGATACATGATGCCTGCAGGGGCAAGGGGAATTTCGTTCGTGCCATGAAGGGCATCAAGATCCTCAGGAGACATGGTCTGCCTGTGAGTGTCCGGGTGACTATTCATAAACACAATTTGAAAGATCTTGAAGATATCGCCAGGCTCCTGTTGGAAGAGGTCGGTCTTCCAAGTTTTTCCACCAACTCCGCCTCTTTTATGGGCCTCTGCCGGTATAACGCAGAGGAAGTCCAACTCAGTCCAGAGGATCGCTTCCTGGCAATGGAGACGCTCCTGAGACTTCACAGGAAATACAACAGCCGTATCAACGCAGAGGCTGGGCCTCTCGCCGAAGCTGAGACGTGGCTTGAGATGGAAAAGGCCCGTCAGGAGCGAAGAGAGCGCATGCCTGGACGGGGTTGTCTCACGGGGTGCGGCGGGCCTATGAGCAAGCTGGCGGTACGTGCCGATGGTGTCATCGTCCCATGTATTCAAATGAGTCATATCGAGCTGGGTCGAATTAATAGAGACGATCTCCACGAGGTCTGGGAGAATCATCCCGAACTCAAGCGGCTGAGGGAGCGGCGCAATATCCCCCTGAGTGATTTTGAGTTTTGTAAGGGGTGCGATTACATCCCTTATTGTACTGGCAATTGTCCTGCATTGGCTTACACGATTTTGGGCGAGGAGAATCATCCAAGCCCGGATGCGTGTCTGAGGAAGTTTCTGGAAGAGGGAGGAAGACTGCCCGATGAGAATGCAAAATGACAAAATCCAAATGCCAAATGAAATCCCAATGTCAAATTATATAAAGGTAAGTAAAGATTCCAATCATCAAATTTGTGATTTCAAATTTGTCATTCATTTGAACTTTGAGCTTTGAAATTTGGCATTTTCTCAAATGAAAAATGCCATCGCCACATATGGACAAGGCTATGCCAGAAGACAACAAAAATCATAAATATCACCTAAACCAGCTTTACTTTTATTTGACCGAGGGCTGCAACCTTCGCTGTCGTCATTGTTGGATTATGCCTAAGTATCAGGCTGACGGCCACACCTATCCCTTGCTACATCTGGATCTCTTCCGGTCAATCATCGAGCAGGCAAAGTCCTTGGGGCTTTCGGGGGTCAAGTTGACCGGCGGCGAGCCGCTTCTGCATCCGCAGATCCACGAGATTCTGGAGCTGATTCGTGTCGAGGACCTCCGCCTCACTGTCGAGACAAATGGTGTCCTGTGCACGCTCGATCTGGCGCAAAAGATAGCTGCGTGTAAAAATACCTTTGTCTCGGTGAGCCTGGATGGCGCGGACGCTGAAACTCACGAGTGGGTGAGAGGGGTACCCGGTTGCTTTAAGGCTGCCCTAGAAGGCATCCGGAATCTCGTTGAGGCTGGCTTTAGACCCCAGGTGATTATGGCTCTCATGCGCCGGAATAAAGGCCAGGTGGAGGCGGTCGTGCGCCTGGCTGAGCGTCTGGGTGCAGGTTCCGTCAAGTTCAATATCGTGCAGCCCACCGCCAGAGGGGAAAGAATGCACGAGTCCGGTGAAACCCTGACCATCGAGGAGCTTGCGGAGCTGGGACGGTGGATTGAAACCACGCTTTCAGCTTCGACGACCTTACGCATTGTCTACGATCACCCGCTGGCCTTCCGCCCCCTTGGAAAGATGTTTGGCGATAGTGGCGACGGTTGCGAGCTCTGCGGGATCGTGGGCATCCTTGGTGTCCTGGCAAACGGCTCATATGCTCTATGTGGCATCGGCGAGATCGTGCCTGACCTTGTATTCGGGCATGCACAAAAGGATCGTCTTAAGGATGTATGGTTTAAGACACCCGTGCTCCTAGAGGTCCGGGAGGGGCTGCCTCACCGTCTTGAGGGAATCTGCAACAATTGCCTCATGAAGGGCCTTTGTCTCGGAAGCTGTATTGCCCAGAATTATTACTCGGGCAAAAAAATCTGGGCACCGTTCTGGTATTGCGAGGAGGCCTACAATCAGGGACTCTTTCCGGAGACTCGGATCCGCCCTAACATTTAACAATGGCAAATGTCAAACCCCGAGTCCAAATGAATGCCAAATGTGCAATGGTGACTTGGCAGGATCTGATCGAATTTCTCTGGTGTATATCGAAAATACACCTTGGTGAGACAGATAAGGAGTTCGTCTTCCAATTTTGCCAAAAAGACGTCCCCTGGGAAGGTATGGGAGCGCTTGCGGAAATGGAGGGGGTTTCTGGATTTCTCTACTATCATATGAAGGACTTAGGTCTTCTTGACGCACTACCAAAATCTTTCGCTGGACCCATTGAGAACAGCTACCACCGGGCCAAACAACACACGCTTGCCATTGCTGCCGAGGCGAGAGCCCTCTCCGCAATGCTTGAAGAGGCAGGTGTTCCAGTGGTCGCTCTACAAGGTCTATCCCTTTTATCGGTCTATGGAGAACCGGGCCTGCGCACATTGGGTGATGCTGATTTGATGGTTAAACCTGGGCATAAGGAGAGACTCAAGGGACTGATGCGGGGAGCCGGATTCCGGGCGCCAACTATTATGTATCCAGACCTCCTCTATAAGGATGGCATCTGGTTCGACATTCATGCCCATATCCTGAACCTGGATCGCATTCAGCACCGCGGTTACCTCTTTCCGGAAAACCTCACCTCTATGTGGGAGAGGGCCATTCCCCTCTTTGATCAACCTAATGGTCTGTTAGTCCTTGACCCATTTGATAATTTCATTTCTCTGTCCGCCCACGCCCTGAAGCATAGCTATTCCCGGCTCATCTGGCTGTCAGATCTGCACGAATCTCTGCTACTGTGGGCCACCACACGAAACGGGTGGGAGAGGATGGTAGATCGTGCACGATTTTGGAAGCAGGAAAAGGTGATCCTTTATGCCCTGATTCTCATGGAAAGGGTTTTTAATCTAAAGGTGGCTTGGAGAGTTAAGCGGGAGCTTGGGATGCAACAACTGAATATCGTAGAAAAACATCTCCTTCGTCTCAAACTCAGAGGGCTTTCCTCAAATGAGCTCTGTATTCCTTTATGGCTCAGCAATATCAGGGGAATAGGAAGGAAGTTGCGATTTGTGAGAGAGACGGTTTTTCCCCAAGGGGAGATTATGGCCCAGATATTTCCCGAAAAATCACAGGAGAAGAAAAGGATTATTTATGTGCAGCGGATAGCAAACGCTATTATCCTGCTAGGTAAAAATCTACACCAGGCACTGACTTTCTCTTTGAGTGCAAAAGGATATGGATAATACAACCACAGCGCATCTATTGCTTGCCGCTTGGAGTGCGCGACTTTATTACGCTGGGGAGCTACCTTGACGGCATCTGCCAGCAGCCGTACCCCCATTCCTACACGGTCCGCCTGCTGCGGCTTGGCCTCCTACGCACCGGCCACCTGCTGCCCCACCCCCATCCGTACATGAACTACCTGCATTGCCTCCTGACCAGCATCTACTACCCGTTGCTGCTGTGCCCGGGCTGCACGCAGCAGTACCCGGGCTCCCTCCTGGTCTGCATGGTGCTTGAGCATAGGCAACCCCTCCACTCAGATCAAAGAGCCGGGGTGGTTCATAGGCAATATCGGTTGTTTGATCCTTATCCTTTGGGCTTGTCATGCTGACCCCCACGCCTATTTACGGGTGATGACCTTCCAAGTGTCAGCATCGGGTGCAAAATGAAGATACCACAGATCTAATTTATAGCACGCATCAAGGAAAAGGTCAAATAGAGCTATCTTTGCCTGGGCCGACAAATAGGCGAAAAAATGAATATAGCGTTTCAGGATCATTGAAAGGGCCGCTTTTCTTGAGATCACCTCCAAAAAAACCCGATCATCCTTGATAAGAAAATAGACGCCCTTTACCCTTGCGCTCATGTGAATCACCTCTTTATCCAGACCTCCCACAGGATCCATCTGATGGTAAGGGGATGGGTAGATTCTATATTCACCGCTCTCCTCAAAAAGAATGGGACTATCATCGGAAAGCACACTGCATTCCGGGCAAAACTTGACAAGGGTGCTTTTTCCCGAACCCGAGTCGCCCATAAAGAGGTACCCCTCCTCGTCCTTGACGACGGCTGCTGAATGGACGAAACACCCCCCTCTTTCTCCCAAGACCTGGGCGAAATACATCCAGACCAGCCGATAGAGTGCTTGGAAACGCCTTGCTCCCTGCTCCAAAAGATAAATGCGTCCTCTTGCAGTATTCGGGTTGAAGAGGAGCAGCCCTCCCTGACAGAATGAGGAAATGGTCTTTTCGTTTATGGGGAAATCCTCTGTGTATTCTGGAGATTTCCTCAACCATTTGGCAACATCCTGGGTGGGAAGCAATTGCTGAAAGATCTTTACCTTGACATTTTCCTGAAAGGGAAATCGGCCATTAGCCTGTTTCAATATACTCACCTCAACTTCTGCGTCAGCTCTTCGGTCTGGGTAGAGGAAGCCCTGAAAATATTGATTGCACAAAGACATAGCCTTTTTCGCATCACCCAAGAAGTTTAGGCCAATATCCGTTCCTGCTAGATTCACTGTTAATTCCATGGGCCTACCTATTACGGTATTTGTCTCGACAAAGAAAAGGGGTCAGTCCATAAAACCCCTACCATGAAAACAGCAGCAATGTGCATGACCCAAGATATTGGGAGGAAGATGATATTCTTATTCGCTCCAAGTCACCGGCTGAGATCCACTGTTCATACTTGAATCGCTTCAACTGCTTTTAGGCGGGCCAGGAAAGCAAGGCAATCAACATAGGCTTGATGGGAGGAAACCTGATACTTCTTATGGACCACCTTGGAGATGTCTCGAGGGGTATTCTCTCCATTACAGCCTTCCCAGATCGTTTTTGCCACCTGGTTCATGGCACACATGGCCCGAGTCTCCCCCTTTGTTTTCACCCACAGGATTGTCCTGTCTCCATAGGTATTCCAAGTAATAGAGGCATGCCTTATGGGCCTTGATTTTTCCAGTACCTCTATTTCCAGGTTACCGAGTAGGTTCTTGATCTTTGTCTTCTTTCCCCGCAAACGGGCGGGGTTTGCAAACAAAAGCCCAGATAGTAGGCCGGACAGAGCACAGATAAACCCCCTTCTGCCGGGCATTATGTTCTCGTTCATATCCATGCTGTCTCCCTTTGGGTTCAACAGTAATTATACACGAAACGCGACGGCTTTGCAAGCATAACAGAAGGCTGTGACTTCCCCTTGCTTGGCAATAACTAACTGAAAAATATTTACATTTCAGAGTAGCTTTTTCCTTCTGCCTGCATATTCGATGAGAGAGAATATGATAGTTATGAGAAATGCCTGACAGACAAGGAGTACCCCATCAATTGGTCTTGCATTTCGCAGAGCAATGGCGCTTAGTCCTAAGGCAGCGCTCACAAGAAAGATGACTATCACTGACCTGTGTTTTTCGCCGAGCAGGGCATATAATCTGTGGTGAAGATGATCTGTACCCACATAATCTATCCACTCCTTCACTGAGCTTACCTTCCCACTAACAATCCTTTCGACCGTTATATAGGTCATATCAAATATAAGAACCCAGAAGATTAAGACAGGGTTAGCAAAGGATACGATCCTACTTTCACTCCAGTAACCCATAACGGCCAGACCAGCCAGGATAAAACCCAGGAATGTGCTTCCAGTATCCCCTAAAAATATCAAGGCCGGTCTTTTGAATCTAAAATTAAAGGGAAAGAAACCGAGGCAGCTTCCGAGGATCGCAATAGCGATCCATCCCATAAATGGTTGATTGGTCTGGAAGGCTACTATACCCATAAAGATAGCGATTATAGCGCTTAGCCCGGCTGCCAATCCGTCCATCCCGTCAATGAAATTCATGGCATTCGTAATTCCCACAATCCATATGATAGTAAAGACGAGGTTCATCCAAAATCCCCAGGTTGTCCGAGGAGGAAAAAGATCCAATACTACTCCATTGTAGATTAAGATGAGTACGACAAGAACCTGTATAATCAGTTTCAACCGTGCCGGTACGCCTCTCAAATCATCCAGGAGACCTACAAAGGCCACTATTATCGCCCCGCTCAGCAGTATTACCATGCCCTTTTCAAGGAGCATATTAGCTATGAGGGAGGAAGAAAAAGCCACGATAATCGCGACCCCACCCAGCAAAGGCGTATTAGTTTCATGAATCTTTCTTCCCTCGGGGGTATCAAGGAAGTCGACCTTCATGGCGATTAATCTCATCAAAGGGGTCAGAAGGTACGAGAGCGAAAGTGAAAAAAGAAAGACATAAAGCCACCGTAGCCCCATGTAGGTGAAATAGAACCGGAAGGAGGGGATAACAAGTGCTGCAAAAACAATGATAGCTACGGGATAGAAGATTCTGAGAGGTGATGTTCCCTTGTGAGCAAGCAAGTTAGGGCCCTTATTTGGAGTAAACACCTAGTCGGTTCGTAAATCATCAAATGGTTAAGTGGGACCGATTCGACGCACTTTCAAGTATTGTCTTTATTGCATCAACGATTAGACGAACCTCCTCTGTTTTAAGAGAGGGATAGATCGGGATGCTGACCGCCTTTTCCCATGCGTTATCTGTCATAGGATACTCAGACAACTGTAAATACCTATGTAGAGGTTTGAATACTGGTCTCCTGCACTCAATGCCCCTTTCCCCCATCTCTTCCATAAATGGTAATGGATCTTCAAAGGGTACAACATACCGGTAATAGACATGTTCTCTTCCTCCTGGCACTGCCGGGACCCTTGCACCCACATCATTCAACCCATTGTCATAGATCCCGGCAATCTCCTTTCTCTTCTCGATGAATGAGGGGAGGTTTTTTAAGAGCCCTTCACATAGTGCAGCCTGGATATCGGTCAACTTATAGTTGTACCTAATGGCATAGGTCTCCTTCTCATCATATTCACGCAAATCTCTCACAGTCTCAATTAGATTACGGTCATTGGACAAAACCATTCCGCCTTCTCCAGCACCGAGCATCTTAGTGGCATAAAAGGAAAAGATGGATAAAGGACCGAAAGAACCGGCATATCTACCCCTGAATTTAGCGCCAACTGAGTGTGCGCAATCTTCTATAACAGGAATGCCGAGAGAGACAATGGAGTCGATATCTGCAGGCAATCCAAACATGTGGGGGACAATAATGGCCCTGGTCCTCTTAGTAATAGCCTCTTTTATGCCTTCAATCGTGATGTTATAGGTGGCGGGATCAATATCAACCAGAACAGGCTTCGCCCTGACATAGTTTACGGCATTTAACAGGGCAGTGCACACATAGCTTGGTATTATGACCTCACAGCCATGACCTATCCCGAGAGAGAGGAGCGAGAGATGGAGCGCGGCAGTGCCAGAGCTCACCGCGACTGCGTGATTGACTCCGATGAAGGAGGCAGCTTTCGCCTCAAGTGCTGAGACATACTTCCCCTGGGTCAGAAGTCCTGAGCGCAATATATTTGTTACACTGGCAAGATCTCCTTTCTCAAGAACTACCTTTGAGTGAGGAATCATTTGAACTTAGCGCCCTTCGGGCGGACCAGATGCTGGATGCTGGATACTGGATATA
>JABXJZ010000291.1 GCA_013375335.1 Desulfobacterales bacterium | reverse complement strand
AAACGATTTAAAGGCAAGGGTTGCTGCAGCCACTCGCCTGGCAAAGAGGGTGAGTCAGTTTGCCCAGGAAAAGAGCAACCTGTATGTAAAGGGACTGTTCAGGGGCCTGGTTAGTCTCGGGGAGGAAGCAAGCAGAAAACGTATTGAGAGCTTTCATGACGGCACCTACAGGGTTGTAACATTTTTAGACCATGTCGGGATGGACGAAGGTCTTCTGCGATGCTTCATTACCGCAAAGAAAAAGGGGAATACCATAACCTTTGATTTCAGTGGGAGCTCTCCTGAGCATGACCAGGGCTCTTACCTGGCCTTTCCACATCATACCGTTGCAGTGACGGCAATCTATATTATAGAACACATACTTAACGATTTGCCGTTAGGCGTACCCTTTTACACCTTTACGAAATGGAATATTCCAAAGGGCACCATATTCAACGTGGATCCCATGGCTCCAACCTCTCGTTCCCCTTCGCTCTGCGCCATTGTATTGAACGCCGCCTACCAGTTGTTTGCAAAGATGATGTTTGATAGCGAGCTTCGCCCGCAGATTTGCGCTGCCACGGGTTGCGGCTCTTCTATGAATATCTCCGGGTTGAACCAGCATGGTGTCCGCATCTCTGATATGCTCAGTTATCCATTCAATACCGAAGGAATGGGTGCTCGAGTTGATATGGACGGCGTGGACAGTAACTCATTTATCTACTCTCCCACCTCAAGGGGATACGATGCGGAGGAGACGGAAGCCGAGATGCCCATTTTGCATCTCTATCAAAGGCATAGGAAAGACAGCTGCGGATTTGGAAAATTCCGCGGGGGAACTGGAACGGAATCTGCTTATGTCATTCATCATGTACCAGAGGTGGTCATGTTCAGCGGGGGTAGGGAAACGCATATCAGGTCAGTGCAGGGGCTCTTCGGTGGCTATCCCGGAGCGGTAAAGGTGGGTGTTGAGGTACATGGCACAAATATTTGGGAGAAGATGAGAAGCGAGGATAAGGACATACCTGCCAATATTTTCGAATTGCTTGAGAACCATACCATAGAAGGTGATTACAAAATCACCCATAATACAAGGGAGTATCACCGGGTTAAGAATGGCGATATTGTTATCCACATGAACGCTGGGGGTGCCGGATACGGGGACCCGCTATTTCGAGATCCTGACAAAGTTATGGAGGATCTAAAAAATTTAATCATTTCTGATTGGACTGCGATAAATATTTACAAGGTGGTTTTTGATCCGGAAACCCTCACCGTAGATTATGAAGGGACAGAAGAAGAACGGCAAAAAGAATGCGCGGACAGAAAAAGGCGCGCAAAACCGTATGATGCGTTTGAAAGGGATTGGTTAAAGAAGAGGCCATCCGAGGAGGCACTTACGGTCTTTGGTACCTGGCCGGATGGCAAGCAGACCCGCGAAATCGTCAGAATATAGACATAACTCTTGCGGATGGAGGGCTTTTCAAATGCCATCCCATGTGGTATTTGTCTGTGTAGGGAATCGCGTTCGAAGCGTTTTTGCGGAGTTTTTTCTAGGAGATACGTTTTGTAAAAGGGGTGAGGATATAGCTGTATCATCGGCCGGATTTATCCCACAAACGCTTAAGGATCAATTGGCCCAGCTCAATATTCGCTTCCCAGAACCATTTTACAACAGGCCCATGTCCGAACTGACTATGACGGCCCTGCTCGAAAAGGGGATTGGCGTACCCGAAGGCTGGCGCTCAAAGGAATTGAGCCTTGAAATGATAAGGGAAGCGGATCTTATCATTACCGCCCTGCCTACACAAAAAGAAGATATCTCCGGCCTTTATAGAGAGGCCCGTAACAAGACCTTTACCATAAGAGACCTGTCGAAAAGGGATGATTATCTTTTCTTCGAAGATTTTTCAGCAATTCCTTTTAATGACAACTTCTGGCACTATTGTGAGGAAGACCCGGAATATGTATCAAAAACGCTCCGGACATGGGAGGAAACATTGACGAGAGCGATCCCGAACATAATCGAACAACTGGGGATTAGGTATGATGAGGAGAAGAATAATTGAGAAAAGAACTTTTCTATAGGCTTTTTCAGTCGGGTTAGTGCAAGTTTCTAAGGAGGTCGTTCATGGTCGGTATTACATCATTCGAAGCCTATATTCCCGCTTATCGGTTGAGTCGAGGTGAGATTTCCCGAGCTTGGGGAACAAAAAACCTTGGAGGAGAGAGGACGGTCGCTAAATACGACGAAGATAGCTTAACAATGGCGGTAGCCGCTACGCTTGGCTGCATAAAGATCAGCCGGCATCGGGCAGATGGTTTGTTCTTTTCCAGTACCACCTCGCCATACAGAGAGAAGCAGGCGGCTGCCATAATAGCTGCTGCCGTTGATCTGCCCAAGGAGACTCGTACTGCCGATTTCACCGACTCCTTGAGGGCAGCAACGATCGCCATGAATTCAGCGGTCGATGCTGTCAAAAGCGGTACAGCAGAGAACATCATTGTCGCTGCATCGGACTGTAGGATGGGAGCGGGAAAGAGCCAGTTTGAACAACTGTTTGGTGAAGGATCTGTGGCAATAGCCATAGGGAACGAAGATGTAATCGCCAGTATTGAAGGGAGTTACTCCCTATTTAGTGAGCTTATTGATGTGTGGAGACTTGAAGGAGATCCTTTTTCCCAATCTTGGGAGGAGCGGTTTATTATTGCTGAGGGATATATGAATACCATGCAGAAAGTAATCTCCGAGATTATGGA
>JABXJZ010000290.1 GCA_013375335.1 Desulfobacterales bacterium | reverse complement strand
GTCATTGGCCAGGTCTTGGGCATTCTGGACAATTCCGGCCGGCACCCCTGCCTTTTGAAGAATCTGCACAACATCTTCCGCAATCTGCTTGGTTGTCCATCTTTCGAGTAGTTCGTCGAGTTCTTCTGTGTGTTCCTTCCTTTCTGATAGCGTGGAAAAGCGCTTCTCTTCGGCCCAGCGAGGATGCCCCAGAGCCCTGCACAGTGCGTTCCATTCGTTGTCATCGAAAACCGCAATGACACACCACCTGTCCTTGCCACGGCATTTGTAGCAGCCATAGGGAGCAGCTGGTAGATAGGGAGATCTATTCCCCTGAGGCAAAATGTCTCTGCTATTGGCGAATACGTCGAGCAGGGTAGGCCCAATAAGTGTGCATATCGCTTCATATTCCGAGAGGTCGATGTGTTGACCTTGACCCGTCCTGTCCCGATGTTCCAAAGCCGCCAAGATTGCCAGCGCCCCGTAAAGGCCCACAATCACGTCCGCGTAGGAATGGCCCAGGCCTGTCGGACAATCTGGAGAAAAAGAAGTAAGGTAAGTAAGGCCACCGAGTGACTGAATAGTGGGAGCAAAGGCCACAAAGTCCTTCCATGGCCCAGTCTGTCCCATTCCTGACATGCTGACCATAATCAGATCAGGGTTTACTACTTTCAGTTTCTCGTAATTCAATCCCCAGTTTGACATGACACGGGGCGAGAAATTTTCCACTACAACATCGCTTATTCCTGTTAGCCTTAACACGATTCGTCTTGCTTCGTGGTGATTCAGGTCTAGGGTAATGCTTCGTTTGTTACGGTTCCAGTTACAGAAGTATGCGGTTAGGTTCGCCTCTCCACTTCTCGCTGTCCTTCTAGATTGAACCTTGATAACCTCGGCTCCGAAGTCCGCCAAAATCCTCGTAGCATAGGGACCTGCCAGCACCCTCGTGAAATCCAAAACTCTAAGTCCGTTGAGGATCCCTCTGTTCATATACACTTCCTCTAAATTACATTTATGCAAGAAAGCCTACTCATTTCTTCTTCACTGAGACCTAGCTCTTCTTGATAAACATGGACGTTATCTTCCCCCACAAGAGGTGCACGTTTCTGCTTGGTAGAGAATCGTCTGCTGGATTTGAAAGGTAGACCTGGATATCTGAGGGATAGGCCAACCTCCGGGTGCTCGATGTCGAGGAAGAAATTGCGGGCTTTGAGCTGGGGGCTATCGGCAATCTCCATGGGGGAGGAAACGGGAGCCCAGGGAAAACCCATAAGCTGACCCAATTCAAAAAGCTCGTTCCTAGTATGAGTTCTTGTCCATCTGCCTAACACCTCGATTACATGGTCAAGGTGTCTCATCCGGTATTCTTCATCATCCCACTTTTTGTCCGTTAGATCTTGGGCCATACACTCACTGTCCATCCACTCCACCAAGGTTTCCCACTGATGAAAAAGCGTCATGTGAATGAAACCATCTTGGCAAGGAAAAACACGAAAAGCCCTATTCCAGTGCAAGGATCCTTGCCTCCTCGGAATGATCTGTTCATGAAAATAGCGGATCATCACATGCTCCAAGGTGGCGATCACTGCTTCCTGCAAGGAGATGTCAATATGTTCTCCTCTCCCACTTTGATCCCTTTTCCGGAGTGACAAGAGAATTCCGACAGTGGCAAAAAGGGAAGCGGTATAATGGGATTGCTCGCCGAAAGCCTTGAGTGGACTCGTCGATGGGGAACCGGAGACATACATCTGCCCCCCGAAAGCAGAAGCCACCAAATCGCATGATTTATGGTCTCGTCGCGGGCCATCCTGTCCAAAACCGGTCACGGAGACGAGAATAAGCCTTGAGTTTATCCCACTCAAAACATCGAAGCCCAAGCGGAGTTCCTGAAGGTACCCTGGCGGAAAAGTTTCCACAACAACGTCCGTCCGGTTTATCAGTCGTAGGAAAATTTCCCTACCATCACTATGCTCTAGGTTAACGGTGATAGAGAGCTTGTTCGTGTTGTTGTAAAGAAAAGACAGACTTTTCTCTGGGTGCGGAGAATTCATCCAGAAAGGACCGATTTTTCGCGAGGCGTCACCCCCGGGGCTTTCTATCTTGATGACACGTGCCCCCATGCCAGCCAGGAGTTTTGAGCAAAAGCTCGCCTTTTCATCGGCCAAATCTAACACTCGAATTCCGCTCAGAAGACCGTCATTATCGACTGTAGACCTCATTTCCCAGACCCCTGGTAATCTCCAATATCGCCCAAATATGGTGCCCCACTGTCGCCACCTCTTTGACGAAGAAGTTCAGAATAATGGGTCGGACTTCCTGCAGACGTAACAAGGATCCCAACCTTTTCTTTGAGGACAGGGTCGATGAGAACGCCGGCTTGTCGTAAGTCCAAGAAATCCCATATCCGCGTTCTTTTCACCAGAGTCCCTCCGGTTTGAATGCGTGAATCGCTACGTCAGGCCATCCCGGTGCTAATGCCTATCCTGTCAAGCACGATAGCTTTGCTAAGTCGAGCGCTTTCATATCGAGGGTTCAGCTTTATGGCAATGTCATAGCTTCTCAACGCCTCTCTGTAGCAGCCTTTTTCATAATACTCGTTACCACGGCTATGGTAGATGTCGGCTACCAGTTCTCTGTCCCCCCATATCGTCCTTGATGGATTCTTAAGATGTCCTTTATAGTCGAAGCCTTGTGGTAAAATATTCTCAATATCTATTACCGATTCTCCTGTTTCGAGAAGGGTGAGGACGTGAGGGCCTA
>JABXJZ010000289.1 GCA_013375335.1 Desulfobacterales bacterium | reverse complement strand
TTGACTCCGACCGCATGGGCAACTTCGATATCTGGGTCATAGATGTGGCTCAGTGATCTGGGGCTATTAAGAGACGACCTGCCAAGGGACTAGCCTCAGTCCGTCCCCTGCATGGGACCAAGAAGGCGCGAAAAGAGAATAGCGCGATGGGCTTCATCAGACGTCAGGAAGAGCAACTGGTGATCCGTTTTTTAGTGTGGAAGTACCAGAGGATGAACCTCCGCGTACCTGCTCTTTCAGAACTTCAGCATCAGGCCAGCAAATTCGTTGATGAGGCCCATCGCATTGCCCGCAAGACGGGCCGCAATGTTGTCTCTATCATAAAAGAGATGATCGAGGATTTGAAAAAGTAGCCATAGCCTTGGCCGAACCTTAACCCATTTGATACCAATGCGTTAATAAAAATATGTCAACCAAAGGAACGCGCTATCTGGGGCCTTATTGAGGAAATTGGTGCCCGGTATCCTGAACCCTCCATACTCCGTGCCTCTTCCGCCATAATAGATGGTACCCCCAAAAGTTATCTGGATGGCTTGAGTTATATCCCAGACAGCACGGGGTTGAACTATTCCCGAGGGATCAGACAGGTTATTGATCACCGTCAAATAGACATTAAACAGGGGATGTAACTCCAGCCTGATGTGGCCGTCCAGGTAGGTCCGGCCCAAAGTATAGAGCTCTCCCCGTTCAAGACGCTCGGAGATCTGCGGATCTGCAAATGCGTCTGTGTACTGGTCGTCACACAGGCCATTAAAATAAAACTCCAAGAACCCGTAAAAGTTCCTTTTCCACCAGGTCCACGAGTAATCCATATTGGCCACGAGCGAAAGATACCCGTCCCTGCCGCTATCTTCCAGAAAAGTCCACGTAGCGTCCAGGCGCCAGGCCGCACCCCCAAGATATCCGACGCAGCCCAAGCCCACCACGGTGTCCTTGTAGTGTTCAGCAGCCAATATATCGAACTCGGTGGTGCCCCGAGCAAGGTGTAGCTTTCCAGCCAGGGAGGATTCCTCCCATTCAACATCCCGACATACCGGGTCCCGCCTCGGTACATACAGGAACTGGAAGTCGCCCATCTTACTCAACGAAAATTGGGCAGACACCATATCATCCCCGGTCTTGTAGTCCCTCTCGATATCCGTCGGCGAAAAGGGATTAAACAGGTCCATGGGGTTGAAGAGCAGCCCGTTTCCCCAGGTCACCGCCTGCCGCCCGATGCCTACAACAGCCCACTTATGCAGCATTGTCAGGGAAAGCCGGTCTAAGCGGTGGTACAGGATATGGCCGTCATCCTCATCAATAGTCTTGGTTAAGTCCATAACGCGACGATCATCTTCCACGGGGCCGCTGACCGTAAAAGCCGCGTTGAAGAGCTCCGGATAAAGCCGCTCCAGGGACCTCAAGTTACGCCGGGTATCCCCACCTGAGAGGACGGCTTCATAATGGGTTTCGAAAATCCCCCACTCTTCAAAAAAGAGCCTGTTATTGACCCGGACCTCAGCGCTGCCGTCATAGTAAGGATCAGTGCCCACAGGCTGGAAAAATGATTCCTCATCAGGCCATGACACGGTACCTCGGACCTTGATATGACCGCCCCACTCGCCATCCACCTTTTCATGCCAGGGCTCAGTGGCCATAGGCTGCTCCTCGGGCGTTGCTTCGGAGGCAGCCACCTCGATTTGCGCTACAGAAATGCAGAACAGGAGGAGTCCAAAAAATATGACAGCCTTTTGACCCAAGACCTTTCCCGGTTTTACCCTTCGCGGATCTGGTCATCAGCTACGAGGCCATCCCTGATGAGAACGAGGCGGCGTGCATAATCCATGACCATCTCATCATGGGTGGAAAAGATAAAGGTGGCTCTCTTCCTCTCGTTCATTTGCCTCATCATCTCCAGCAGACCGGTCCCGGCCTTGGAGTCCAGGTTCGCTGTGGGCTCGTCCGCCAGCACAATGGATGGATTGGACACGATGGCCCGAGCAACTGCCACTCGCTGCTGTTGCCCGCCTGATAGCTCGGATGGGCGCCGGTCGTATTTGCCCTCCAAACCAACATCGTCTAAGATGGCCTTGGCCCGTTCCCGCCGCTCAACTCGCGGCACACCTTGGAGCAGCATCACGTATTCCACGTTTTCCAATGCGGTAAGAACCGGGATAAGATTATAGGCCTGGAATACAAACCCGACCTTTTGCAGACGCAAGCTGGCAAGCTCCGATTGGGTCATTTCCGCCAGTGCGTTTCCATCCACTGTGACCCGGCCGGAATCCGCTAGGTCCAAGCCACCGATGATATTCAGCATAGTGGTCTTGCCTGACCCTGAGGGACCGGCCAAGGCCACAAAGCCTCCCTTTTCTATGGACAGGTTTACGCCATTGAGCGCGTTAACTTCCACCTTTCCCTGTCGATAAGTCTTTCTGACATCAATACATTCCACTATGTTCATATGTTATCCCCCACAGTAGATTACAAACGTGCTTTAAGTATGGCAGCACTAGGAACTGTTGTTAGGTATACGCCCAGGAAATTCTAAATTCGAGATCCGAGACAAATCCGAAATCCAAATTCTCAAATGTCCAAAACGATGGAACGTTTAGATATTCTAAAGTAAATTTGCTAGACATTTGTTTCGATCTTTTGAACTTGTAAAGATTCAAAGACTGTTTCGAACTTCGGATTTCGATATTCGAATTTCAAATACTCAGCCTTAGGAATTATGGCCCATCCCTTTTTCATTCGGTTTTGGATAATTGC
>JABXJZ010000288.1 GCA_013375335.1 Desulfobacterales bacterium | reverse complement strand
TCCTATACGCCAGATCTTTCGACCAAGTATCCAGAATGTAAGGGCCATGAAGCCCGTGCCAAAGCCCATTATGGGAAAGAAGGCATATCCATCTCTGTATCCAGCTCCAGAAGTTCCAAAGACCGTAAAAGCTGAGAAGTTTGTTGCGACCATTGTCCCCAGCAGTACCCAAGTGCCGAGCTTTCGATCAGCCAAAAAGTAATCTTCTGGTGAAGATTTCCAACGGGTCCGTGCTATGAAGCCAATGAGCAGTACAATAATGAAATAACTGACCAGCACAAACACTTTTACGCTCATGCTATTGATGCCTCCTCGAAGTGATTATCCCTCAATGCAAAAGCCACCCCAAGGCTGGGACGGCTTTTGCGCACCATGACTTCGCAATCTTTGACCTTAATATTTCTTAACGATCTTCCCCAGTTTGACGCCTATCCAGTCTTTGATTCTATCTATCAATGATGGGCCCTTTACCATCAAGGTACATTCAGCCTCTGTATCCGAGAACATGCTTATTGCCCGGGCACGGTATGTACCGACAGGCATGGGTGGCCTTGTCATGATTATGATATTTTCCATCTTTTCGTTTGAGCCAATTTTGGCCCTCAGGAAATCGGAAACCTTGGTGAGGGTCCCTACCTTGGCTGTAAAGGTGCCATCTTTTTCTATATCGGCACAGGCTATTGGCAGATCGAGTCTTTTTTCGTTCACTGGCACCTCAAGGAGTTTTATGAATACGCTATCACCGGGCTCAAAGCCCGAACCGCTAAAGACGATATTCGTTGCCCTCAATTTTGCCACGCCCAGCCGAATTGTCTCAGGATGAACAGTCAGTTGTGGATGATTAATCTCCTTATTCAGGCCCTTGGTTGGTTCTGAACACCCTGAGATCAAGGGAATACTGGAGAAGACGAGGAAAGAGCTGATCGCCAAAAATCTCCTAAAATACCTTCTCTTCATTTTGGCCCTCCTTTTCTTGAAACTGTTTTTGTTTCTCCTGTCTGCCCAGCAGGCAGGGATGGAGGTCACATCCAAGATATTATCCGCTTTTTCATAAGGCGTGTAGAGGTCTGTGCTAGATTTATCGTGGTCTCCCCAATGGAGAACGGCGCCTCTTCTGATATCTGGCAACGGCCCTATTGTGTTCTTTCAAAGTAGTAGAGAAATAATGACTCCCATCATTTTTGGAGACAAAGTAGAGGTAATCTGTTTTTAACGGGTCTATTACCGCCGAGAGTGACTCTCTTCCAGGATTGGCGATGGGTCCAGGAGGGAGGCCATGGTGAATGTAAGTATTGTAGGGACTGGGGGTGCGAAGATCCTCTCTCTTCAGGTCTCCGTCAAAATCCTTGAGCCCGTAGATAACGGTTGGATCACTTTCAAGCCTCATCCTCTTTTTGAGGCGGTTGAGAAAAACCGATGCGATTATAGGCCTTTCCTCAGCAAGGCCAGTCTCCTTTTCCACTATGGAGGCCAGGGTTACTATTTCCCTTAGCTGCGAGAGTCCGCCTGCGGCGGATTTTTGATCCTTTATCAGGCTATTATAGACATGCCAGAAACGATTAACCATAAGGTCAATTAGCCCCTTTGCGCCCATATCCCTGCTTATCAAGTACGTGTCAGGGTAGAGGTAGCCCTCTAAGCTTGGCCCATCAATATGGTAGGAGGCTACAAGGGTCCTATCCCTGACAATAGACATAAATTCCCCTTTTTCGACCAGATTCTTTTTGGCCAGTATGTCAGCGATTTGTTCAGCAGTAAGGCCTTCAGGGATGGTTACAGGGTAAGTCTTGACCGCCCCAGAGGCAAGAATATGGAATATCCTTACAGGGGGCAATGACCGATTAAGGCTGTATTCACCCGCCTTTATATCCCGTGTGCCTCCTTTCAGGATCGCCCAGAGCACAAACAGGTGCCTGCTTCTGATAAGCCCTCTTCTCTCAAGATCAGCGGCAACTGCCCTTAGGCCACTCCCCTTTTTCACTATAAAGACCTCTTCTTTTTCATCGGACCCTGCAGGGCTTATCAAGAAATACCCCATGTAGAGGACAACAAATGCGCACAGGAAAAAGGCTAACAGAGCTGATATGAGAATTAGTCCCCTCTTTGACATCTTACTGACCAAAAACTCCGCTAATGAAAAGTGCCCCTGAGAAGAGTAAGCCTACAGAAACCAGCGTTTGAATAGTCAGGGCCTGTGCCGGGATTAGGTCTTTGAAGAAAAGGTATCTCCTCCATAGTACCTGAATGGCCTTAATTGCCAGGGGAAAGGCGCCGAGCGCTATTATAGCAAGGACGGGAAGGCCTATCACATGGATAAGAACAATAATGGCCAAAAATGGGAGGACCATTATCAGGCAATATAGATAGCGGGCCCTGTTGAGGCCGAGCCTAACGACTAGGTTTCTTTTGTTGGCCTCCAAGTCCGCCTGATAATCCGGGAATTCGTTTATCCAGATCACGGCCATTATAAGGAAGCCATTAGGGATGCCTAGCAAAAAGGCAGACCAGCAAAGGCTGTCAGTCATAACATAGTATATCCCCAGGGTTATCAGGGGGCCAAAGGCAAGGAAGATCAAAGGCTCGCCCAAACCGCGCGACATGAGTCTAAAGGGTGGACTTGAGTATGTCCAAGCTGCCAAGAGACCACACAGACCGATTAATAGAACGTAAGGCCTACCCCAGAGGGTAAACCACATCCCGCATGCGCTCCCAATTGAAAAGAATATGACGGAGAAAGCGAGGATTGTATTGGGT
>JABXJZ010000287.1 GCA_013375335.1 Desulfobacterales bacterium | reverse complement strand
AAGCCTATGTACATAAGGTACTCGCCGATCTTGGAGCTCAGCAGCAGTGGGCCGGTTACTTCTGTGGTGTACAGGAAGAAGGTCAGTATCGTGATCACCGAGACGGCGATTGTCAGCCTGTACAGGAACTCGATCGGCACGCCCGTCCACAGCTTCGTTATCGTAGCGTTGATTTGTATGAGGAACGATGTGAATATGATCGTTCTAAGGGACAGAGCCAAACCCACTCCGACGGTGAAGGCCAACGGCAACCTTGATATGTAGCTGTACTCGGGGTGGACCCTAAAGAGCATCATGAGCCCGAGTATAATTGATGCGATAAGGATCACATCGCCGGCCTGTATGTTGAGGATCGCCGTGGTCCAGATGTACCATAGGCTTATGACAACGCTGACCCCCGTCCCTGCGCCCAGGTAGGAAAACTCCGCCCAGGACCTCAGGGGATTAGGCTTCCCGTAAAGGGTCATGTACATGCAGAAGGAGATGAAGATCCCGACTACAATCGCACTGAATTCGAACCATTCTGCCGCCATTTCCTCATCCTCCTACCTGATCCCCGTCCTGTCCCTGTACGCCGCACGCTTCGACCACCCGTAGTGGCCGATGTTGCCTATGATGATGAACGCTATCAACATGTAGTGGCCTAAGGTGAAGGCGTCCATCGACTTCAGCCCGGGCCCAGGTGCGCGAATGAGGTACTCCAACTCCGCTCCACCCCTTGTGGTGACTAACAGTGATGTTATCAGACCCGCGTCCAGGTTCGCTAGGTGACCAGGAACGGAGACGCCGATGGAGTTAACGGCCATGGGTGTCCCATAGGTCAGCACCATATGTCTTATCTCGAAGGTCGTTGCCAGCCCGGTTGTGTAGTCGTTGATCAAGGCGAAGTCTCCGGCATTCTCGATCTCGTCCAGGAATGTACCCTCGATGGACCTGCCCTTCCAGTCAACTCTGATAACGCCTTGGAAGTCCTGCGCCAGAGCTGCGACCGCAGCCTCATTCGGTAACACGTAGCCTATGATGATATAGTCCTCAAACTCCTTGTAGTCGTATTGATCCATGATTGATTTGAGTTCCTTGAACACCACTTCGGGTATTGCTACTCCCTCAAAGTGTCCAAAAGCGATGCAGAGCTTCACGCCCTTCTCGATGAACATCCTATGTGTAGCCAGTACGCCCGGCTTGAGCTCCATGTAGCCGCTGAACTCCATGTTCCAAGAATCGAAGACTATGTCCCCTTCCTGAAGACTGTTGATCTCATCATAGTAGCCCATTGTCAACTTGCTGACGGATATCGGCATGCCGATGGGCCTTATCAACGGGCCTATGACTATGATGAATAGGAAGACGTATACCCATCTCTTGTCGTAGGTTGCCATCCACTTGAAAAGGTCGAATCCTTCTTCAGACATCTTACTCCTCACCGAAGCCAAGGAATGCTACTTCTCTGCCTGTCAACATCCGTACTCCCAGTACTATGGCCCCTATGCAGACGCTAATCGAGAACATCCTAGAGACGGACATGCCGAATGTATCGGTCAGATAGGTTGCAGCGGGCTCGATACCCGGGACAAAGGAGCCAGTTAGGGGCGCCTGGTACAGCAGTACGATTAAGCCCGCTATGAGCAGCAAGGCTGCGTGGGGGCTTCTAGCCCTGAAGGCCCTCGCCCCAGCCGAGGCCATGTAGAACGCCAGTATGCCGTAGATCACCGAGCTGAGGGGGGTGACCACCGCCTTCAGCAGCCACTCGTATCCGCCTACATGCTGTCCGAACACGACTCCGTTGAATATCATGAATACCATCAGCAAGAGGAGGTAGATGTGGTACACCCACCCCTTCCTCTTCTCACGGATGAACCGCCCACTTCGCCTCCACTGGGAATAGACAGCAATGACTATTGTGAAGGCGTTCGTTACTGCAGCGATTATCATGAGCTTGGTCGTCAGCCAATCGAGTGCTGGGATGTTTACGAAGTAAGGAACGAACACCACCAAGAAGGAGATCACTAGTATCGATAGCTGAGAGCTCCGACTCTTGAAGAACGCTGACATTCAAATCCACCTCACGACGAAATCAGCCTGTTGATGATGTCGCTGCCGGCGTTGATCGCGATGAGACCAAGGATCATCACGCCCACGGCGATGAACTTGTAGATGTCCTGAACGCGTATGCTCGCCAGCTGTGAGGGGTTTCTGGAGAGGTAGGCACCCGCGGCGGGCTGCTCCTCGCTCAGCATAATGTAGTCTGAGGCACACGCTAGCGCGGCCATGTTAGACGTATAGCATCCCGCTGTGATGGTGATCGCTCCGACCGCGTTCGCCATCTCGGCGATATTCATCGCCTCGGACCAGTGGGAACCGGTCATGATTAAAGCTCCTGGCCTATCCCTGACGAGTATTCCTACGTATCCCGGCGTGTAGGCGTACTGTTCGCCGCTCAGGAAGGGCATATCCTCCTCATTGAAGATCTCTGCCTTTCCTGCCACTGAGTAAGCGTTCCTGACGAGATCAACGGCGGCTTCGCGTACAATGTAAGAGTCACTACTGCCCCCTGTAGGCACTATTAGCCTGGTGTCAGTTTCCGCACAGAGCTTCGCTACGTATCCTAGTATGCTCAGACCCGCAATCGTCCAATAGTCGAACCCTCCACAGCCATAGGAGCAGACGACGGGTTTCCCCATCTCGGTCGATCTGCCAACCGCGTCCTCGATGGCATCGAGAGCGGGAACCCTTCGAACATAGGGCGCCTTCGCCTGAC
>JABXJZ010000286.1 GCA_013375335.1 Desulfobacterales bacterium | reverse complement strand
ATCCCATATCAAATCAGATAGTCCAGGCCTGCAATCTCGTAGGGATAAAGGTCCTGGACCACATCATCATAGGGAAGAATAAAGACGATTTTGTAAGCCTATTGGAAAAAGGGTTGATACGATAGACAACTCCTAGGTATGCACATCCATGCGAGATCTCTTGACATTCGAACAATACTGCGCCTTTGACTGCAGCAGGAATATGGTTGTTACTGCCGGCCCCGGTGCAGGAAAAACAAGAGTCTTGACTGAACGATTCTGCCATATAATCCTCACCAATGATGATGTGGGGATAGGAGAGATTGTGGCCGTGACCTTCACCGAAAAGGCGGCCGAGGAGATGAAGGCCCGGATCTATACAGGGCTTTCCCGTATGGTGAATGAGCTGGGGCGAAGGGAAGGCAGGGATGGCACAGTCATCAGGAGGTTAAAAGAGGCCTTGGACAATTTTTCAAAAAACAGGATCGGTACTATCCACTCCTTTTGTGCCTGGCTTCTACGTCAGTATCCAGTTGAGGCAGGCATTGATCCTGGATTTGCTATTATCCAGGGACTAACCCAGAGAGAGATGATTCTAAGGGCCATTCAATCGGCAATTGCTACCCTATCCCGGGAGAATAAGGATAAACTGACTGGACTGATACGGGTCTTTGGGAATAGGGGATCCCTGCTTGAGGCGGTAAAAGGTGTCATCGAACACCCTATAACCTTTGAGAGGATCCTGGCAACACGGGATCATCTGCGTAAGAAAAAGAACTGGAAGGATCAGGTATTTACCGAGTACTGCCGCTATGTACAGGACTACCTCCTGATCCCATACTATAATGGGCTGAAGCGGCTAAACGGTGGCACAGGGCAATTTGACCAGGTAATGGGGCTTTTAAGTGACTGGTACCGGAAAAGGGACTCTTGCCACGATGATTTTGGTGTCCCACCTCTTTTTACTCAATTGAGAAATCTTTCCCAGCAGAGGCCCGCCAAGAGTCCAAGACTGACGATAAAGCAGGGTACCAGGGAGATTTCCTATCTTGATTTAGTAGATGCGTACTATCCGGATCTATTTGCCGCTTGTAACCCTGACCATATCTTTGAACAAGGGCTCACTATATTTTTGGAGCTGGCCAGGGCATCTTTGGAGAGGTACCAGGCAGAGAAGAGGGCAGTCAATTGTCTCGATTTTGCGGACTTAGAGGCAAAGGCCCTTGCATTCCTGAGGTACCTCTTTTTCGCTGAGAACCGATCACTTATTCAACGGGTTCAAGACAGATTCAGATATATCATGGTGGATGAATTTCAAGACACCAATCGGAACCAGTGGGAGATCATAAGCCTCCTTGTCTCAGATAGAGATTCGAACGGTAATCCTATCGTAAGCAAGGACAAACTCTTCGTTGTTGGTGATAAAAGGCAGTCCATATATAGGTTTAGAGGGGCGGATGTAACGGTCTTTGATGCCGCTACAGGGGAGATAAGAAGTTCAAATGTATCAAGCAAAGAGCCCTTTCTCTGGCACAGAGAGGAGATAATCAGGGGAATGCTCCATATCGACAGGGGTCTCGAAAAGGAACTCTGTGAGCACACTGAGCTTTTTAACACCGTGGCAGACGGGGAAAGGGAGAGGATACTGAGAGGAGACATACACCTGGGGGCAAATTTTAGATCTGATTCAGAGCTCATAACATTCTTTAACGCGACCTTTAAACCCATTTTCAGCAACAAGGGTATCGGTGCTCTTGAGAAGTATGAAAGTGAGCACCTACCCATGAAAAAGGCGGGATCTCCCCATAATGAACGAGAAAGAGGATCGGTTGTCTTCTACCTAATCCCGAGTCGAAGGGGGAGTCCTCCTCATACGGAAGGATCCAGTAAGGCGGAGCGGGAGGCGTCCCTTATCGTAGGGACTATCAACAGGATTATGGGCAGGGAAGGAAAGGAGGTGCCTGAATATCAACGGTACCAATCAATAAGGGAGAGGATAGAAAGGGGGGAACCAGCAATCGGTGTCCTCTTTTTTGCCTACACCCATATAAAGACATTCGAGGCGATATTCCGCGAGGCTGGGCTACCCTTTATCGTTAATAAGGGGAAGGGATTCTATAGGTGTGAAGAGGTTATGGAGATGGTGCAGTTGCTGCACTATCTCGTAGACGAGAGGCAAACGATTTCGCTATTAGGTGCCCTGCGAGGATCAATCTTCGCCTTAACCGATCCAGAGATATTTGATTTGTTTACCGGGGAGATGCCCCTCCCTGAAAGATTTCTGAGCTCCCCTCGGGAATACCTGAGAGGAACTGGAAATCAGCTTCATGCTTGGCGCCAACTGGCAGGCCGCCTGCCAATAGCGGAATTGATAAGAACTATTGTAAGAGACAGGGGATTGACGGCTGCATTATCGGCCCATCCGAATAGAATCCAGAGGATGGCCAATATGGAGAAGTTGATAGAGATAGCCAGGCGGTTTGAGTCTGAAGGGAATGGATCGTTACCTGATTTCGTTTCCTATTGCCTCAGGATGGCCGAAGAGGAAGATGATGAGGGAGAGGCCATAGGGGAGCTGATAAAGGGGGTTTCCATCCATCTCATGACCATACATGCTGCAAAGGGCCTTGAATTCCCCATGGTAATTATTCCTGAATTGGATCGATCTGTCCCGAAGGAACCAAAGCCGGGAAAACCCATCAGGCTTTACCTTGGTCATCGTTCAAAACCCGATGCCTGGAATGACAGGGAAGGCCTTGTCCCTATATTCAGTGTCGAATTTC
>JABXJZ010000285.1 GCA_013375335.1 Desulfobacterales bacterium | reverse complement strand
CAGTCCGGGAATGGAACGCCGATACGGGTCATCAAGAACGCCCTTGGAGTCTATGCCAAGGCCGGCCTCGTAGAGAAGGGGCTCGAGCTGCTCGGGCTGACGGACCTAAAGGCGTTTTCCTCTGAAGAAGTTCCGGGCGAGAACAAGGTGCTCCGTTTCTACGACCTTGCCTTGCTCGATAACCTCGCCAAGCTATATGGAAAGGCGAGCATAGAATACCTTGTGAAAGCAGCAGTGCATAACAGGTCAAGGGGTGCGGCGAACTACTACCTCGGTGAGGCGTATGCGGTTCTCGGCAGCTTCGACCGATCAGCAGAAGTTACCTCCTCGTTTATTTCATCCGACGGGGCACCCCAAAAATTCAAGGCGAAGGCGAAAGCTAGACAGGCAGCTCTTCTATACTTGCAAGGCCAGAAAACCGAGGCAATGGGCAGGTGGAACGAACTTTTGCAGCAACAGCCCAATTCCCCCGGCCTGCTTGCGGATATACTCAGTGCCTGCAGCAGGCTTGCGGTGGAATGCGGTGAGATCGTGACGAAAGCAGGCGCCTTAGCTGAGGCGGGGGAGGGGAAAAGATTTTCCAGCGTGAAGGTCGCCCTCGGTAGGTACTACCTGGGTAAGAAGGACTACGAGCGGACAATCGCCTATATGGAGGCAGGGAGGAACAAGGGCAATAAAAACAGGATTGAGCACAACGATCCCCTGATGCTCATCAATCTGGCCGAGGCATACTATCAAACCATGCGATTCTCCGAGGCTCTGGAGATCTATTTTGCGATGAGCAAGCAGTTCCCGGCGGTCCGTCAGATACAAGTTGCCATGCAGGGGGTGTATTCCATGGAGCAGAAGAGCGCGGGGGACGCAAGGATCCTTTAACTGCTTCGACCTTAGTTTGAAATGGTTGGGATTATGAAAATACCAAGGCATAAAACATGATGCAAAATAAAGTGTTTAAAGGTATTCCCCTATTAACGGCAAGGAGGATGTCATGAAAAGGTTATCTGGTCTTCTGTTAATCATTTGGCTTTTTGTATTTGTTCTGATGCTTCCTTGGGCAAAGGCGAAATGGAAGAACGACGGGAATCCGGACGGCGGAACCCTGAATTACGGTGAATACGGCAGGCCCGCGACCATGGATCCGATAACAAGCAATGATATGATTTCATTGCGAATCAGCGAGCTCCTTTTTAACGGCCTTGTCGGCATAGATGAAAAGCAGGAAATTGTCCCGGAGCTAGCCGAGCGAGTGGAGATTTCCGATGATGGCCTGAAGTACACCTTTTACCTGCGCAAGGATGTGACATGGCATCCGAGGGAGGGCGAGGAGCCGAAGCCGTTTACCGCCGAAGATGTCATCTTCACTTACAATGTCATGATGCATCCCAGCACCATCACCTCCCTCAAGGTCCGGTTTGAGTTTATCGAGAGCGCGGCCAAGATCGATGACCACACCGTCGAATTTAGGCTCAAACGGCCTATTCTAAATGCCCTTGCCAAGTTCAGCTTCAAGATAATCCCGAATCACGGGCCGGAAAATGGGGAATTTCTGACGCGGGAGGACCCCTTTGTGCACAAACCCATCGGGACCGGTCCGTACATGCTGAGAAATATTACCGCCGACAGCGAGGTCATACTCGTGGCAAACGAGGACTATTTCCAGGGCCGACCCCATATAGACAAGTTCGTTGCAAGACCCTTTGCGGACCAGAATATTATGAGTCAGGCCTTGATGTTCAATGCCATCGATATGATTGTGCTGGTGAACCCCAGGGACATCCCCCAGATACAAGGGGACAAGCGTTTTGTCCTGCAGCCGTACAACGCCCTGTCGTATTCGTTCTTTGGCTATAATATGCGAAATCCGCTGCTTGCTGACAAGCGCGTGAGAAAAGCAATTACCTATGCGGTAAATCGTCAGGAGATGCTCGACTCATTTTTCCAGGGACAGGGAACAATTATTTCCGGCCCGTTTGCCCCCGGAAGCTGGGCCTATAACCTGGATGTTAAGCCTCTGCCGTATGACCCCCAAAAGGCGATTGAACTTTTAAACGAGGCCGGATTCACCAGAGGCGATGACGGTATTATGGAAAAGGACGGCGAGAAACTCTCCTTAACTCTGAAAGTCCCGATAGAAAAGGAGAGCGAAGCCGTAAAGCGCGTGGTACTTGCGTTTAAGAATTATCTCGGCAAAATTGGTGTGGGCGTACAGGGGGAGTTCAAAGAATGGCTGTCCTGGAAAGAGGATGTGTTTCTCAAGCATGACTTCGATGTCATCTTCGCATCCTGGGTTTTTGACGACTCCGCCGACATTACCTCCCTCTTCCATTCATCCGAGATCGGGCCCTGGATGAATAATTTCGGCGCCTATTCCAACCGGGAGATAGATAGCCTCATCGTGGAGAGTAAGCTGACACTCGACCACGAAAAGCGGAGGACCATATACCGGAGGCTCCATTCCATTCTTGCAGAGGAATGCCCGTACACCTTCCTCTGGACGCTCACGAACTACGCTGCCTACCACAAGAGGCTCCGACACGTGGCTATCCACCCGTACAAGTTCTTCTCCTTTGCCGATGGGTGGTACATACCCGAGCAAGATCAGCAATAGTCCCTTTCCATTGCAAGTCCACACAGGGCCCTCCAAGTGAGGGCCCTGCAAAATTGAGGCTCCTTAAAGGATGAAATTCGCCTCGCTGAGACCCATAACGCTTCTGCTTTCCAGGGAGCTTGCGATTACTGCACTTCTGCTGCTTGGGGTGAGC
>JABXJZ010000284.1 GCA_013375335.1 Desulfobacterales bacterium | reverse complement strand
ATCTTCTGGACTACGAAAACTGTTGGGAGGATAGTGCTCCTGCCATTCTTCCGCTTAGAGACACAGAGGGTTGAAAATGTACCCCAAAGGAGTGCCTTTATTCTTCTGCCCAAACACCAGCGCTGGGAGGACATTCCCCTGCTGAGCCTGGCCACGCCCAGGCCCCTCTACTACATTGCCAAACATGATCTATTCGGGAGCCCCCTCAGTAGCTGGTTTTTGAGCTCCCTTGGGGGCATTCCGTTAGACCGTCAACGTCCTCTGGAGAGCAGGCGGTCCCTGCAGGCCATGATTGCGTTTTTGAGAAAGGGGGAAGGGGTTGTAGTGTTTCCTGAAGGCACGTACTACAGGCATAAAATGGGCCCTGGACGTGTGGGTATCGTGAGGCATATCCTTTCCCACTTGTCCCCTCCCTTCATTCCAGTGGGGATTAATTACTCGGGAAGGGGGGCTCGCACTTTGGTACGGATCAATTTCGGAGATGCCTCTTACGTGGACTCAGCAGGATCTGCGAGCTCGTTTCTCGATAATATGATGAAAGAGATCGCGGTGCTTTCAGGATTTGGTTAGCTCTTCCCGATAACTCCATTTGCTCTCCTGCCGCCGTGTCCTGAGGAACTGAGGTGCTATCTTGTACTGTTTTCGGGAGGCCTCGATGGTCTCGCCGATCACCTCGATCTTGCGTAAGTCACCCTCACCGAAGCCCCAATCCCAGTCGAAGCTGAGGTATTCACAATCCAAGGCAGTTCTGGTATGAAGTTATAGGTCTTGCCCCTCTTATTTCATGGGGCCAACGACCCCCTTTTAAAATCTCTTATCCGTATATAAGGAGCAGGTGTAGGCCTATGCAAATACACGAGTATCCGGAAAGCCCCCAGAGCGCTGTAGGAGCTATTGTCATCAGAGATGACGAAGTCCTTCTGGTTAAACGCGACAACCCGCCAGGTAAGGGGCTATGGTCCATTCCCGGTGGCTGCATAGAACTGGGGGAAACACTGCAAGCTGCGGCCGAACGAGAGATCAGGGAGGAGACCGGGGTCATCATTCGGGCCAAAGAACCCATATATATCTTTGACGTGATTGAGCGCGACGATGAGGGACACATTCGGTTTCACTATGTGATTGTGGATCTTCTTGCCGATTATGTCAGCGGCACCCCGACTCCCAGAAGTGATGTATGCGAGGCCCAATGGGTAACTGCCCGAGAATTGGAGGAACTCCCCGCGAGCCGGATAACAAGAAAGGTCCTGAGGGAAACCGTCCAGTTCGGCCGCTAAGGCCTTCTCAAACAGGTCGCATAGGGTTCCACGCCTTGCGGTGCTTTTCGCGTTGACACACAAGTGCCGGCATCCTATACTGCCGTCGCCCGTAAGGGAATCCGGAACTGGTGAGGTTGCCGTGATCCGCAGGGGATCTTTAAGGACAAGATAGAAGGAGGTAGTTAAGAGAATGAAAACTGCTGAAGAATATCGCAAGGAACTGTATGGTATGAGGGCCAATATCCATGTCGGCGGTGAGCGCCTGAGGAGGGACGACCCCCGTCTGGAACAACCCATAAATGTGGTGGCAAGCACATTCGATGCTGCCCAAGAGCCGGAATACGAGGGGATTGCTACAGCCACCTCTCACCTCTCCGGCGAGATGATAAACCGGTTTTGCAATGTCCATTGCAGCATGGAGGACCTGCTGCAAAAACAGCGTATGACCCGTCTGCTTTGCCACAGGGTGGGTGGATGCATTCAGCGCTGTATGGGTATTGATGCCACGAATGCCCTATATGTGATCACCTACGATACGGACCAGAAATATGGGACTGAGTATCATAAGCGCTTCCTCAAGTTCCTGGAGTACTTCCAGAAGGAAGACATAGTGGCCAACTGTGCGCAGACCGATGCTAAGGGTGACAGGAGCAAACGGCCTCACGAGCAGGTTGACCCTGACCTTTACCTCAGGATAGTGGAGAGAAAGAGCGATGGCATAGTGGTGAGAGGCTCTAAATGGCATAACACCATAGCACCCTATGCCCAGGAGATAATCGTTGTGCCCACGCGTTCCCTAACGAAAGAGGAGTCCGATTGGGCGGTCGCCTTCGCTGTTCCGGGTGATGCGGAGGGCGTTCACCAAATTGTCAGGCTGGCCAGTATGCGCCCCAGAAAACACCTGAAGGCCCCCATAGCCTCCTTTGGGGATGCCGAGTCTTTTACGGTATTTGACAATGTATTTGTCCCCTGGGAGAGGGTCTTCCTGTGCGGTGAAACAGACATGGGTGGTAGGCTGGCCCTCCAGTTTGCCGAATATCATCGCCACAGCTATACCGGCTGTAAGCCATCCATAACGGATATGATCATGGGGGCCACGGCCCTGGCCGCCGAGTATAACGGGGTACCAAAGGCCCAGCACATCAGGATGAAGGTGGCCCATCTAATTGGTATTGCTGAATTGGTGAATGCGGCCGGGATTGCTGCAGGTTATCATTCCACGAAGACCGCCTCCGGTGTCTACATACCCAATAGCATCTTCGTTAATGTCGGAAGGCGTCTGGCAGGGGAGAACATCTTCCATGAGTGGGAGATACTGTGCGACGTCGCAGGAGGTGTGTACGCCACCCTTCCCTTCGAGGAGGACTGGTACAGTGAGGAAACGGCGAAATACCTGGAGAAATACATTATGAGGAACCCTAGGATCTCCGCTGAAAATCAACATCGCCTGTTCCGCCTGATTAGCGACCTGCTTGCCTCTCACTGGAGCGGAGTAGAGCTGGCCGGAC
>JABXJZ010000048.1 GCA_013375335.1 Desulfobacterales bacterium | reverse complement strand
TAAACCTTAGAATCATAAGCTCCGTCTATATAAACCATTTTGAAACGCCCATTAATCTAGGCTATATGAGGGCATAACCAAAAAAAAGACACCCATACCCTCTCTTAAATTGCTGGTTTTAGATTTGATAAATCGCTGTTGCGTTTTTCGTTAACAAACCGGTAATGCTCCCCATAAGCATATTATACTGAATGAAGGGGAATTAATTGATCGCGTTAAACCACCAGGTCTGCTGGTGCGAACCTAAAAGGGTCTGCCGGTCAGGTGATTTTTGAAGAGTGTAAATACGAAATCCGAATGTTAAAACTTCCAAACATGTTAAAGAAGTTGTCTTTAGGACCGTCGCGACAGTGAGAATATTTTGGTCTTTTGGATTTCGGTCATTAGATATTGTTTCGTATTTCGTGCTTCGACCTGCCCGCAATGCCTTTGTGTAGGCTCAGGATAATTGGTTGAAGCTAATGCTGTAGCCATGGTTATTAATCTACCCCTAAGTACTTTGCATGGCAGGCGGGTATTCGAATTTCAAACTCAATGAACCGAACTATTTGTCGGCCGCTTTTAGGGGCCTTCCTCAAGCCTCCATCTCTGGTGGTGGTTCGGTGACAGTCAAGAGGGAGTTAGGATGGGCAATTTAGAAGTTGAGTTCGCCGGGGTAAGATTCAGGAATCCGTTGATATTGGCCTCAGCGACCCCCGGTTGGGATGGTGAAAGATCCAATCAGGCGTGGAGAGCAGGGGCCGGTGGCGTGGTACCTAAAAGCTTTGCCCCACCTGTCAAATGGGCACAGCATCCCCGCTGTGGGAGAATGAAGCTCATCAAGTATGGGAAAAATCGAATTGGAATGGTGAACATTGAATTGTACACCACCATGGCGCTTCAGGATTGGCTGGAGAATGAATTAGATAAGGCTTACGAGGGCAACAACTCAATCATTGCAAGTGTCGTGGCCCATCCCGATCCTGAAGACACGGGCAAAAATGCCAGGATTATCCAGGACACGGGTAAGGTGGTCATGTTTGAAATCAATGTTTCCTGCCCCATGCCAGCAGGCGAAGACAGGGTTGGTTTCCAGATGGGCAATGACCCGGAGACATGCTACACACAGGTTGAGGCCGTAAGAAAAGCAGTATCGCTTCCTGTTGGGATCAAATTGACCCCCACCTCACACAATATGGTTCCAATGGCTCAGGCTGCAGAACAAGCAGGTGCCGACTATCTCACAATAGCAAATTCCGTCCGGTCCTTTGCTGGCGTGGACATTAATACAGGCTTGCCAAAGTTGGCAGCTTATGGAGGATACTCAGGTCCTGCCATTAAACCTATCACCCAAAGACACGTATCGGAAGTGGCTAAGGTAGTAAATATCCCGATAGCGGCAGTCGGTGGCATCAGCACCTGGGAGGATGTTGTTGAATACATGATGTTGGGGGCAACGATCATTCAGATCTGCACGAGTATCATGTGGCATGGGTATGGACGTTTTCGAAGGATCCTTGAAGGCCTCTCCCAATATATGGAACGTAAAGGCCTCGATTCCTTGCAAAGCATTCGGGGTAAGGCGCTGCCCCATATCGTTACAATCGAGGAGTTGGCGAAAAAACCACCTATGGTGGCCCAGGTGGATCCTGAAACATGTATAAACCTGACCAAAGGCGGATGTGAACGATGCGGGAAGGTCTGTTTTTACGGGGCTATCGAATTCGCCCCCAAACTTGCACTCTATGGCGAAAACTGTGATGGATGTGGGTTATGCACGGAAATCTGTCCCGTTGGAGCGCTGAAATTGCTTCCGGCGTGATAAGACAATTCCCTTCGGACAAGTATGCAGGCGATCAGCGCGTGGTGATGGCACCCGAGGGCTTTGAGGGGGACATGGAATGATCGATTTAACCATCAATGAGGAGCAACTAGAAAGAGCCGTCCAGCGGGCCAGGGAAAGAAATATTATCATTCCCACATTCCGACAACAGCGAGATCCCGGCCTGATACCCGAAAAAATAAGAAGACAATTAGAGACCGTCGAACTCTGGGATCTTGATCCCCATAATCTCTTCAGGATAACGTGGAAGAATGAACCCATCGATTTCGGGGGCGGGTTTGGCGACGTCAATTACATGGAAATACCCTCAGGACTTTCCGGAGTGGATGCCAGGATAATCGCCCTTGTGGGTAAATGGTTTCCAACCGGTTCACACAAGGTTGGGGCTACCTTCGGTTGTCTGGTCCCCAGATTGGTTACGGGACAATTTGATCCCACATATCAGAAGGCCGTCTGGCCGTCAACGGGTAACTTCTGCCGCGGTGGGGCCTATGACGCGACACTACTGGGCTGTGAGTCCATTGCAATACTCCCCGAAGAGATGAGCAGGGAACGATTCGATTGGCTGTCAAAGGTTGCCGGGGAAGTCATTGCCACACCGGGATGCGAGAGCAATGTGAAGGAGATATTTGATAAATGCTGGGAACTCAGAAGGAGTCGTGAGGACATCGTTATCTTCAATCAGTTTGAGGAGTTCGGAAACCACCTGTGGCACTACGAAGTGACCGGCCATGCCATGGTAGAGGTTCTCAACAAAGTCATGTCAAAAGATGACCGGTATGCCGGTTTTATTGCTCAGACCGGCTCCGCCGGAACACTGGGGGCCGGAGACTACCTGAAGGAAGTGTTTCCTCAGGGCAAGATCGTTGCGTGTGAGGCGTTGCAGTGTCCGACCCTCCTGTTGTGTGGCTATGGGGAGCACCGCATCGAGGGCATTGGCGACAAGCACATCCCCTGGATTCACAACGTCAGGAACACGGACATGGTTATTGCCGTGGATGACGAATCGTGCATGAACATCATGCGCCTGCTCAACGAGCCGGAAGGGTGGAATTATGTGGGGAAACAGGGCATAAACGAGGAGTGCGTTGGGAAGCTCCCCCTTCTGGGAATCTCAAGTATCGGTAATCTGCTCTGTGCCATAAAATTCTCCAAATATTATGAATTGACCAGCCGTGATATCGTGCTAACCGTATGGACGGACTCAATGGATCTCTACCAGACGCGCGTGAAGGAAATGGGCGACACCCACGGGCCTTATTCGGAAATAGAGGCGGCTAAGGACTACCACCGATATCTTATGGGAGAATCCACCGCGCACATGCGTGAGTTGACCTATTATGACAAGCGCCAAATCCATAATCTGAAGTACTTCACCTGGATTGAGCAGCAGGGCAAGGACCTGGATGAACTCAATGCCCAGTGGTACGACTTTCCAGAATATTGGGATGGAATACACCGGCAAGCGGATGAAATCGATGGGCTTATCGAGCAGTTCAATGACAGGGTCGGGCTCTTGGCTTAGGTTGCACACGAAAAACAGATATTATTTCCCGCGTGGTTGCTCCTTTGTTTGGCTATATCGGAATCTCTCAAATGCCATTTTCAATATCGGCTTTGAGGGCAAATAGAAGCAGGTGAGAAGGATCGCCCAATTTGTTGAATAACGTGAGGGATTAAGGAAGGATAGAGGATGCGAAAGACGGCGTGGTTTCCAATTGATGAGTACGAAGGCCGGGTAAAAAGGGCACGAGAGCTGATGGCGCGAGAGGATATGGACCTACTGTTTATCACCGGGGACCGCAACTACAACTATTTCACAGGTCACCGGCCGGTTACAGGAGGCACGGTAGCGCGCCCCAACTACTTCATCCTCCCCCTTGAAGGAGATCCCCATATAATGATTCACATCTTTATCGAGGGTGATACTGCCTCAACCAGTTGGCTTCAGACCATTGATACCTATAGCTCTTTGCTGGATGCACCGATAAAAGAACTGTCGACCATAATCCGTGGTTACAAGGCCGATAGCAAACGGATAGGCGTCGAACTGGGCCAGGAGCAAAGAATCGGGATGCCGGTCAAGGATTTTCTGCTTTTACAAACGGAACTCAATGAATTCGAGTTTGTCGATGCAGCGCCTATCCTCTGGGAGATGCGGATGATCAAATCCCCGCGTGAACTGGACTGTATACGACGAGCCCAGGAGATCACGGTCAAGGGGTATGTGGAGGGCTTTCCTCTGGTCAAAGAGGGGATGGCCGAACGGGAGATCGCCGGCCTTCTCACCGGCAAAATGGTCGAACACGGGGCGGACTATTACTGGATCATGCTGACGTCCGGCAGGGGAAATTACCAGCGAATCAGCGGTAGACCCACCGACAGAAGGGTTACCCGGGGTGATATGGTATGGGTGGACATGGGTGCTTCGGTAAACGATTACTGGGCTGATTTCTCCCGTGCGGGCGTTGTCGGCGGGCCCACTGAGCAGCAGAACCACTACCAGAAGATTGTAATGGATACCACGGCTGAGGCGGTGGCTGCCGTTAAGGCTGGCGTCCCCGGCGCCTACATCGTGGACCTGTGTGAACAAGGGATTCGGAGGCGGGGGGTGGATATCTCCTTTACGGCCGGACGGGTCGGACATGGCATCGGCCTTCTATTTACCGAGCCCCCGAGCATAGCCAAGTGGGACCCTATTGTCCTGCAGAAGAACATGGTCATTTCAATTGAGCCGGGCCTGGTCATGGAAGATGGCATCTACCACGTGGAAGAGAATGTCACCGTGACCGAAACGGGCTGTGAGGTCCTCTCACAGGCCCCAAGGGAGCTTTGGGTCTTGGATTAAGGGGTGTACCGTAGTGCTCATCAGGCGCGATGTCTTCAGTTTGAATGTAGAGATCTCCACCACCGGGCATGTGAATACTTCGGATACCATACTTTTTTCTCGGCGGTGGGGCCTTAACCGGCTACGATCCCTTCCATGGCACGAATGCCGCGAGTGGTGGCCACAGATATACCCCATCACGTGACCCAACAGGGCAATCCCCGTCAGGAAACCTTTTTCTGGCTAATATGGTCTTAAGATCCCCCTGATGTAGAAATAGGGCAAGGACAAGCTCATAGCTCCTGATGGTATTTGTGTTCGAATTCATCCTGTGGTAGTCCAAAAAACATCTCGTGGCCTCTGATACCCTCATAGCTTACCTCCTTTTTCCCTGGGTTAACAACGGGTTGACCTTAGCCTTTCAGATTTGGTAGTGTTGTGATTGAGTTCCCAAATCATAAGCTGGCAATTGAGCACCTCCTCGGGAAGAAAATGGGCACCGGCCTACGAGTCTTTCTCCTCAACGATGATGACTCCTTGGAGCGTCTTCCACTGGCGAAATTCGAGCGATTGCGCCGGGGTGATCCCAAGGAATCCCTTCCACAGTATGCTGGCAAACGCATCCGATACGCCTTGGTAGTGGTAGAGATGGAGAACCGAAGGCCAGTGGCTATTATTATGGTTCAATACTCTTATCTGTACTTCGATTCCAAAGGCCGGATCGACCCTGTTGAAAGGGAAAAAGCGGCAACCCTGGCTGTCAACATGGTACCACCTTCACCGAAAGAAGGGCAAATCGGAGGGATTATCAATGCTCATCACAGGTTTGCCAAGAAACACTATGAACGTCGGTACACCTGGACGCCTACGCAGGAGATAGTAGAATCTATTGCAGCTGCCATATTCGGCAAACACCCGGCGGTGGGTTGAAAATATAGACCTAGGTAAATGCCATAGACCAGAAATCCATTGACAGAATAGCGACTTAAAGCTAATTGTTCCCCACCATGAGCCTCACCAAAGCAGATCTGATCGATTCTATCTACAACCAAGTGGGCCTCTCCAAAGGCAAATCCGCACAGGTAATTGAATCCCTTCTAGAGATCATCAAAAAGACGCTGGAAGATGGCGAGGATGTTCTGATCAGTGGGTTCGGGAAATTCTGCGTAAAAGACAAGGGGAGACGGAGGGGAAGAAACCCTCAGACTGGGGAAGATTTGATCCTGGATGGAAGGAGGGTGGTTACGTTCAGGTGCTCTGGGAGGTTGAGGGATAAGCTAAACCAAAGGAGGTAGAGTTCGGACAAATTAAGGAAATCAATTTAACAATCGTTAATCCCTTGGCAGAGGCTAGATGATATCAGTGAACACAGAGGATGAAAAGCCATTGAGGTTTTGACTACGATCTGTAGTGTATAATGAAATTGAGTTCGACTCTGCCGGTACGTTTGGCAAGAATACCGTAATCAACAAAAGAGATGAATACCTGTACAAGAGAGTAACATGCTGCGTTTTGTGTGGCCTAAATATCAGGGCTGAGAAATTCTTTTGACTTGCGGCGCGGGAGAATAAACTCCTGCGAATTCATTGTTAGAGTGCTAGATTCCCAGGGCCACCCTCGACCTTTTTTTCGACCACGGGAATCATCAGCTTCTGTGACCATTCCAAATCGCGAAAGTCTACTTCTGGATTATATTTCTTCAACAGCCAAAGCGGCATCTTGAATACCTCAATGCAGAGTGTCCAGATAGTGTCCCCATTCTTCACTCGATACATCTGCACGGTCTCAATTTTGTAAGCCCTAAGAAAATCCTCTTGAATATTCTTGTGGTATTCGAACCGCGCTTCTTCAAATTGCTCTTTCGAAACCCTCTCCAGTGGAATTTTGACTTTCTGATGCAATCGTAGTGTCCTTCCAAAGGGAAAGCCATTCAGCTGCCGGATCTTCTGTGTCGGAATTCCCAGCCATTCCGCATAGTGCCCCAAGGTTTCCTCGATTGCTACCCGAATGACTCCAATTGGTTTGCCTTGCTGTATCATGACCCGCTCAACCTCCAGGTTGCCTGCTACTGCAGTCGGATTGACGGATGATTCAGAAGCAGGGATCCTGGCCTCGGATACCAAAGGTGTGTGCTGGGGTGCCAGCCCTGCAGCTTGTTGCGGCTGAGGCTGGTCTTCAGAGACAAGAAGATCAGTAACCTCGAGCATTTCCCCTTTCTTATCGCTATCATGGATGGTTTTCGGCACATCAGGCTTTTCGCCCGGCACCGGCAGCCGCAGATTCTGGTTCACATAAATGGTGCCCCGAGAATTGAGGTTGTTGGCGAAAACCAAGTCAGACACCTTGAGCCCGTGCATTTTCGCAATCTTTGAGACGGTGTCGCCCCTCTTCACCCGGTAAAAGCGACTGGGTTTCTGGCGAGCCTTGTAAATGCCCTGTGGCAATTCGGCAGATGAACCTCCTAAGCCTTGGACCACATGGGTTGGCAAGCGCAGCGCATATCCCTTGGGCACATATTTCTGCCCTTCAAAGACCGGTGGACGCAAAGAGGGGTTGAGTCTTCGGATGGTCCCGATGTCCAGCTCAAAATAACGGGATAGGTCTTTAATGGAAGCATAACCGGTCAGTACTACTTTTTGCATCTCGACCGGCTTGTCCAGCTCCAGTGCACCGAAATATCGCTCATAGTCTTTCGCTACCTTCCGGGCGGCTAGAAATTCCGGGTAAAAGTTCCTCGAGGCGAACTTGAAGATTCTGCTTTTATAATCCTTAAATATTGCTTCGTAGCTGCCGTTGGCCCTTTTTGCCCGTAACATACCTCGGATGCCATGGTTGTAGGCTGTAATTGCCATTGGCCAGCTTCCAAGCTGTTCATAACTCTGCTTCAGCAATTGCGCTGCGGCCTCGGACGATCGAATGGGATCCCATCGTTCATCCAGCGCATAACCCACAGTCATAAATCGCTTGCCCGTGGAGCGCGTAAATTGCCAGACGCCTGCGGCCCCGAATTTGCTATAGGCCTTTGTGTCGAAGGAAGATTCCACATGGGGCAGGTAGGCGAGATCTTCAGGTAGACCGTGTGAGCGAAGAATTTCCTTGATCTGGTCAACATAGGCTCCGGAGCGAATAACCCCTTCTCTAAAACGGTCCTTCTGGCCGGTCTGGCATCGGATTTTGTACATCGCCCTTCGGAAGGTGGCCGGGTCTGCATTTGGACCGAACAGGGCTGCTACGCGCCTTGCTTCCCCATCCGAGGCAAACGCACGGCGAGCCAATTTCTCTAAAATCTTCTTGTACTTATTCTTAGCATTTCTGATCCGTTTTCTATTGGTTTTTCTTGCGCCGTGCCTCTCGGGTGGCAACAGTTCGATCACGTCGTAGATGATATGCAAGTTTGTGTCGTCATGAACAATTCCCTGTGTCGTCGGATACTTTGTGTAAACGTCAGTCCAAAAATCGACATTCTCTTCTATGCAGGGATAAACGGGAAAGGGGTCCGAGGCAGCACAAAGCTCGACAGAGAAGAGCGAGTTACCTGAAAATACCAAGTAAATCACAATAGATATCAGATAGTTCTTCTTCATCACTGCAGGTTTTGGTGATCTTGTTGCATGCCAAGACTAAATGTCTGTCTTCACTTATGCGCATAGCAAAAAAGCAAAACTCATACCGATTTCTTCAGAATACGATATATCGATAAAATACAAGGTGTTAGCTCAAATTCGGGCCACCTATCCATCGGAAAATTCGACAGAAAATGTCGAAATTTGAAAAAAGTCGTCCTTTTTTCAACAGTAATTGGCTACGTGAGGAAGACCTTCGCAGCGAGGAAATGCAATTTAGGCGAGCAACAAATAGATCTTGGAGGGTCTGAATACGGGATAAGTTACTACTGAGAGCATCAAATAGTCTACAATGTCGGGAAAGGGCATGCGATCTTTGCTGCTGTGACTGGTGGCCCGCGACGAGCTCGGCCGAGTCGGAGGCCGCTGCGCTTTTCACGAC
>JABXJZ010000283.1 GCA_013375335.1 Desulfobacterales bacterium | reverse complement strand
CCCCTGATTTCACTGCCCATCCACTTTATGGAACCGGATTGTGGCGGGGTAAGGCCCATGATCGAGCGAAGGGTTGTGGTCTTACCCACTCCATTACGGCCCAATAAGGTGACCACCTGACCCTGGTCGACCTTGATTGAGATGCCGAACAGAACCCGGATCAGCCCGTAGGCGGTATGGATGTCTTCCACCTCTAAGAGCATCGGCTTTCTCCAATGTATATCTTCTGAACATCTTGATTGGTCCGGACCTCATCAGGGGGACCTGATGCAATCAGTTGTCCTTGATGCAAAACCATTATCCGTTCTGAAATGGAAAAGACAACAGACATGTCATGCTCGGTAAAGAGCAGGGTCAGGCCTTTCTCCCGAACGATTTTGCCGATAAGCTCAATGGTTGCTTTGGTTTCCTGCCTGGACATGCCCGCTGTGGGCTCGTCAAGGAGGAGCATTATGGGATTGCTGGCCAGGGCGATGCCCAGTTCCAGCTGCTTCTGGAAGCCATAAGCCAGGGATCCGCTCACAGCATCCCGGTGATCCTGCAAACCGACACTGACAAGAATCTCTTCAGTTTCTTCCTGGAAGAGGGGTTGGACCGAGGTAAAAAAGCTCAGACTCTTGCCACGATGTGTCAATACAGCGGCCTGAATATTTTCAAAAACGGTCAGACTGGAAAAGATGTTAATCCGCTGGAAGGAGCGGCCCAGGCCAAGGCGGCAGATCTTATGACCTGGCAGTTTGGAAATATCCATACCGTTGAACACGACCCGGCCCTTGCCCAGGGGCAGGTGACCGGTAATCATGTTGAAAAGGGTGGTTTTTCCAGCACCATTTGGGCCGATCATTGAGCAGAGCTCCCCTTTCTCGACCTGGAAGCTGACCCCTGCGACGGCAATGAAACCGTCGAAGGATTTCACGAGGTTATCCACTTGCAGAATCATTTGGACGGTCTCCACCTTTTGATCCGATCTTGAACAAAACCGACGATCCCGCCGGGGAAGAAAAACAGCAGTAATACGAGTATGGTGCCCAGGATGAATGGCCAGTACTCAGTGTAAGAGGTGACCTCCAATCTAAGATAGAGAAGGACCGCTGCCCCGACCAGCGGGCCGAAAAAGCTGTACATGCCGCCCAGAAGGGTCATGATCAGCACCTCGGCTGATACCGGCCAGTAGCAAAAGTCCGGGAAGATGCTGTGGTTGAACACGGCAAACAGCCCCCCCGAGATGGCCGAGAAGAACCCTGAAATAATAAAGGCCAGGAGCTGGAACAGCTTCACGTTGATGCCAATAAACTCCGTCCGTTCGGGGTTATCCCGAATGGTCATCAGGATGCGGCCGAATGGGGAGTTGACGATCTTTCTGAGTATAAATACAGATATGGACACTACGGCCAGTGTGAAATAGAAGTATTTTGTCCTTGAATCAAGAAATTTCGGGAAGTGAATGTCATAGATTCCGGTATCTCCACCGGTCAAGGAATTCCATTTGAAGACAATGGCCCATACGATCTGGGAAAAGGCCAGGGTCAGCAGGGCAAAATAGATTCTGGTCAAACGGACGCAAAAAAACCCGATGATCAGGGCGGCCGCCGCCCCAAAGAAACCGGTGGCTGCAAAGGCGATCCCAAAAGTGATCCCAGCCTTTTTGATCAGCAATCCGCAGGCATAGCACCCGATCCCAAAATAGGCCGCATGACCAAAGGAGACCAGGCCAGTATAGCCCAGCAAAAGATTTAGACTCAGGGCGAAAAGCCCGAAAATCAGGATATCCGTCAAAAGAAACACGTAGTAACGGGACCCTGTCAGGGGGATAAGCCCCATGAGCACGAGGATGGCGATGAGTATCCAATCTTGTCTGGACATGTCTTTAACGCTGCAAGGGCCTTCCCAAAAGGCCCCACGGTCGAGTCATCAAAACAACAACCATGATGACGTAAATGAAAATCATGGACAACCTGGGGAAAACCAGAATGCCCAAAGCATAGACGGGCCCCACGATGAGCGCCCCGAGAAAAGTCCCCCAGAAGCTGCCCAGACCGCCGATCACCACCACAATGAAGGCATTGATAATGACCTCGACGTCCATGCCGGGTCTAATGGTTATGACCGGGGCAACCAAGGCCCCGCCCAGCGCGCCCAACCATGAGCCGATGATGAAGACAACAGTGAACAATCGATCCACGTTAACCCCGAGAGCACCGAGGGTCTCCCGATCCAACGCCGCCGCCCGGACCATCCGCCCCCAGCGGGTTCTGAGCATGAAAAACCAGAAAAGAAAGGCGACACAGGGACCCAGAAAAAGAACGAAGACATTATATTTGGGGAAATACTGTCCGAGGATCTCAACCGCCCCTCTGAGTATAGCCGGTCGTGACACGGAGAGTTGGTCAACGCCCCAAATGAGCCTGGCCAGGTCACTTAGGATCAGGACCAGGGCATAGGTAAACAGAAGCTGATTAAGTTCCACGTGGTGGTAAAGCCGGCGAAGCAGGAGTCGTTCGATGATCCCCCCAAGCAAGGCCACCGCCACTGAGGCCGCGATCACGGCCCACCAGAACTGGCCCGGGGAGTCAACAAACAAGGAGACGCATTGATAGGTCATATATGCGCCGAGCATGTAAAGAGAACCATGGGCAAAGTTCAAAATACCCAGGACACCAAATATGATTGAGAGACCGGAGGCGATGAGAAAAATAAACATCGCATTGGTTAATCCGTTGAGTAGCTGAAGGACCACAAATGAAAGATCGAAGCTCAATTCTACAATACCCCCGGCCTT
>JABXJZ010000282.1 GCA_013375335.1 Desulfobacterales bacterium | reverse complement strand
ATTTTATTGCCCTGATTACAACAAATGACCCCTCGCCGTAGCCCTCTTTTACAGGCTCAATATCCCTTATCTCCTCTAGATTGTGAAAGATCGTCTGAGAAAAACCGAAATCGCTGAAACCTGCTCGTTTCAGGTGATAAACGACCTCATCAACCGAGTAGAAGCTAGCTATTTTGTAAAACACGCTCTCGTTTCTATGATTCATGTATACCCTGCCAAGTGGGCTATCCCTGTCGATAAATCCAATTACGAAAGACCCATTAGGCCTTATCACCCTGGATGCCTCTTTCAATGCGAGCTCTACATCATCCAAGAAACATATGGTGGTAACCATGAGGACAGAATCAAACTGAGAATCACGAAAAGGGAGGGCTTCAGCAACACCACGGATAACCTGAACCCCTCTATTGCGGGCAATTTGACTCATAGTACGTGCGGGTTCAACGCCGATCTCAATGCCCAATGGCGCTGCGAATCTTCCACTTCCTACCCCAATTTCCACGGCGTCCCCCTTTTCAGGCAATTGCCTTCTTATCGCTTGAAGCTCTGACGTATAAGCGAACTTGTTTCTCTCAAACCAATCCTCGTACTGAAATGGGTACTCCTCAAATGGCTTTGTCCTTGCCATAGCACATATCCAAATTCATAGATACTCACTCTCAATCAATACCATTTCCCCACTCTGCCTACAGCCGATAAGGTATACGCGGAGCCTTCCCATTGACTCACAGCCATCTTCACCGTATACTGCCTCTATTACAAGTCAGGATCTTACCACTTTTGACCATTCTGGAAAAGGGCAGAGATCCCGACCAGGTGATATTGGGAAAGGAGCAGATGAAATGATCGAATACCCAAAGTACACGAAGATACTCTTCTGTACGGATTTTTCTGAAAACGCGGATTATGCCTTTGAGTTCGCCTTTGGTATTGCCAAGAGAGATGACGGCCTTCTCTATATTCTACATGTAATACCCGGTAACCCCCAGGAAGCATTTGTAGAAAGGCTTATGCCCAGGGGTGTCGTGGAAGACATACATAAAGCCATGAGAGAAGATGTGGAAGCGAAATATAAGGAGCATTATGTAGAGAAGATAGACAGTGCGATCAAATTCAAGACCATTACCAAATCTGGTAGGGAACATGAGGAAATAATCAAATTTGCAAAGAAGGAGCAGGTAGATCTTATTGTTATGGGAACACACGGTGGAACGGGAATAGAACACGTCTTCTTTGGAAGTGTTGCGGAGAGGGTCCTCCGCTATAGCCCATTTCCTGTCTTTATAATCCCCTCTAGGAAAAGGCTGGAACACGAAAGGCTGGGTTGAGCCTTGTCAAGGAGTTACAACTTCGCAGTCTCCCTCTCTTCAGTCCCCGACATGAATTCCGAAAGAGCGTCTTTCATCCGTGCACAAGCCTCCTCAATAATTTCAGGCTCTTTTGTAAAACTCATCCTTACGTGACCCTCACCGTGCGTGCCAAAACAAGTGCCTGGAACTAGCGTCACACCTGCTCTTTCCAAGACGAAATCCGCGAATTCGGCACTACTCATCCCCGTATCCCTGATATTCGGGAAGACATAATAAGCACCATCAGGTGCCGGACAGGAAATACCGGGGATCTCATTCAGCCTTTCTACCAATAAATCCCTCAACATCCTGAATTTTTCAATTCTCTCCTCGATAACCTGCTGGTTGCCCTTTAGTGCAGCAATGCCAGCACGCTGAATAAAAGGGGGCGCACAGGTATAAATCGTTTGAAAAAGCATGCCCATCTTTTCAATGACGTCTTCCGGTCCTATGGCATAACCCAAGCGCCAGCCCGGCATGGAATACCCTTTAGAGAAGCCATTTAAGACTATTGTCCTCTCCTTGCATTTATCATGGACCCCGGCAGAATGATGAACTTTACCGTAGACTACTCGCGAATATATCTCGTCACTTAAAAGGAAAATATCCCTTTCTTCGGCAACCTTATAAATCGCCTCCACCTCTTCTTTACTGAGTACAGCCCCCGTAGGGTTATTGGGAGTATTGATAATTAACAACCTCGTCTTATCGGTAATTCTCTTAGCAATTTCGTCCGGGTCTAAGTGAAAGGCATCCTCTTCCTTCGTTGGTACACCTACCCATTTTACTCCGGCATAACTGACCACCGCTATATAAGTAGAGAACCCGGGATCGGAGAAGACTACCTCGTTACCAGGATCAGCAACACAGCGAATCACAAAATCAATAACGGCATTTGCGGGTATGACAACAACTTGATTCAAGCCAGGCCTGAATCTCAGATGCTCTTCAGCATGATCAGCAATGGCCCTGCGTAATTCCAGAATCCCCACGTGTTCCACATAGTGGGTCTCATCCCGATCTAATGCATCCTTAGTTGCCTCTCTAATATGTAGATGGGACTTAAAATCCGAGTCACCAAGTTCAAAGTGATAGACCTTCCGACCAGATCTCTCCATCTCATTCACTTTTTTGAATATATTAAACATGGGCTGGCCAATGATTCCCTCGGTGATCGTCGCCAATTCTCTCATGAGAGTCCTCCGTCACAGGTATTAGCCATTGGCATACTGACCTCCCCTCATTGTCATTCGGCTCTCGTTATTGCTTCAATACGTTCTTACAAACAGGCATAATGGCTTATAGCGAGCTTTTTCTATTTTTTCAAGGAAGAATTATAGTTGTTCCTGTATCCTCAGGGTAACGTCATAGTCCAAGGTATGGATATCTTTTTTTGATTATGCCCTCACATAGTCTGGATTAGTGGGCGA
>JABXJZ010000281.1 GCA_013375335.1 Desulfobacterales bacterium | reverse complement strand
TACGAACATAAAGGCAAGACCAAGCAGGCTAAAATAGAGAAAGACCTTTCCCTTTCCCAAGGCAGCTGGTCTGTGCTCACCTCTCCCAATAACAAGGGGCAAAAAAATAAAGAGGGGGGCTAAAATGAGGGCCTGTGCCAAGGTAGCCCATAGGATCACGGTCCCCCACTCTAGGAACGGTACCCACTCTCTACCCAAGGTCCTTAGGAGATAAAAGAGGGCGGATAGTCGAAAAAAATGGAAGAAATGTGGTTTATCATCGGTGGGTGGTACTATGTTGAACACATAGTTCTCATAGACCTGATTCCGCTTGTCACTCCGTAACAAATGACACATAGTCTCATAATAGACCGGTTTCTCCAAGACGCTATATCGATTCACCTCTCCCCGGTCAATTCCAGGATAATACACCAGATCGAAGGCCCTCTCCTTGCAGAACTCCTTTACGTTCTTGACCTCTCCAAGGCTAAACTCCCCTTTCTTGATGAGCACAGTCCCCGTTGCCCAACTGCGAATACCTACGATTGAGGAAGAAATATCTCCTGCGTGTTCCCCATCCAAGGCCTCAATAGCGAGGGCTAAGAGTTTCAGAAAGGTGCGGGGAGGGCTACTCAGCCAGCTAGAAGCGCTCAGTATACCCTGGGGCTTCAGATGTCCAAAATATTCCCTGAATGCCTCGGTGGTATAGATATAATTCTCCCCTGTAGCAAAGATCCCTCCCCCTACTCCGCCCCAGCTGCCGATCAAGCCCAATTGGATAAGGTCGTATGTCCTCAGGTCTCTGGCCACGAACTCCCGGGGAGAAGCTATGGCTACTTGAATATGGGGGTGACGGTCATAGATATGCCGGGAAAATGATCGTAAGGGCCCCTTCAGTAGATTTACAATATCAGGATGGGACTCAACGACCTGAATATGGGCAGGCGAGTGATACAGCGCGGCCAATGTCTCGCTTCCGCCTCGCGGGTTCAAGATCAACACCCGCTGAGGTGCAATCAAATGGTAGGCAAGGGCAAGGGTACTGTAATCAAGGAATTCCAAATCAGCCCTTTCATCCTTGAAGTTAGTCACTGCACCATACGAGTTTCCATCTATGAATATCTCCTTCTGGGGAGGTGGGCCCTGGCTATATTTAAGGCTCAGCCCAGGAGCATACCGGAGCGAAGGTGCATCTACTACCTGTAGCAGCCCCAGGGGCGAATATTCGTCATATTCCAGCTGAGCCCCTGGTAACTGCAAGCCCTTACTGATCGCCTTATAGGGGGAAACTCTCAAGGGGATCCCCCCCTTGATGAGGCACATGAAGAGGAAGAGGACACCTCCTATAGTCAGAACAAGGTAGGGTTTAGTACTCATCCCCTTGTTGGCAGAAAAAAGGAAGCCCAAGAAGGCGAGAAAGCTGGAAACGATAAGTAAGAGGGGTGGAGGTATCAAATAAAAGGACAGAAAGGCTATGAATACCCCTGCCCCGGAACCAAGCAAGTTGTAGAAATACACGCGCGCTACCCTTTCCCTATAGTAGATAAAATTCAATCCAATAAAGCATCCCGCCAAGAAAAAGGGGCAAAAAAAGAGCAGGTAATATCCCGCCAGATATACGTACTGCCTTCTCTGCCAGACTAACTGAAAGGGAGAGAAGGGGATTTCCTGCGCTCCATAGAAACTCGCCCCAATAAGGATAAAGAGCAGAAACGAGATAAGGGAAAGCAGAAAGGCAAACTGTTCCTCAGTGTGAGGCCCTTTTCTCCTGGCCTGGATAAGGGCCAACAGCGTCCCACTGGCGGCAAAACCCAGAAGGGCTATGCTTATCACCATATAGGCGAAGTGGTGCCACTGGACAATGCTAAAAAGCCGCATCAAGGTGAGTTCATAGGCCAGGGAGCTTGAGGAGATACATAGGAGGGCAAGAAAAGGAATCCCGCGTAGATCCACGAACATGGAATTATTTCCATTTCCTGCGAAATGGCACGAATCTAACCGGCAAGATATTTCTCGTCTGGATCTCGCCTTCCCCTGACTTCTCCACCAACATGAGGTTCTGCACTTGAAAAGGACTACCTACGGGGATAGCCATCTTCCCTCCCCTCTTCAGCTGCCTTATAAGGGAAGGGGGGATATGATCAGAGGCTGCTGTTACTATAATACAGTCAAAGAGAGCGTACTCCTCCCACCCATAGTACCCATCGCCGATCTTGACCTTGATATTTTCATAAGCCGCTTCCTTAAGCCGTTTTTCAGCCGCTTTGCCTAACGGAGGGATAATCTCCACAGTGTAGACCTCTTTTACTATCCGACTTAGTACTGCTGCCTGATACCCAGAGCCAGTTCCCACCTCTAAGGCAACATCATCTTTCTCTGGCTCAAGAAGCTCGGTCATCAAGGCCACAATATAGGGTTGAGAGATGGTCTGTCCATATCCAATAGGCAGAGGGAAGTCCCCGTATGCGGAACTCCTTCTCCCCTTTGGTACAAACAGGTGGCGGGGAACATCCCTCATCGCCTGCAAGACATGCTCATCCTCGATACCTCTAGCGGCAATCTGTTGGTCCACCATCCTGTGTCTGAGCCCCTTGTATTGCTCGCTGTCTCCCTCGAGTAAAGAGCAGTAGCATATTCGCCAATAGCATAGAAGGATAGCGCAGAGAAAGGCTAAGACCGGAAGGCACTTACACGTAGCCCTTCTCGCGGGCAGGGCGAGGTATCCACAACTGGGCATATTCTCTTATGGTCTTTCCCTTGTATGCGGAAAAAGGGAAGCCCTCGTAAGCTTTCGTGGTGAT
>JABXJZ010000280.1 GCA_013375335.1 Desulfobacterales bacterium | reverse complement strand
CACAGCGATCTCAGAGGCCCTTGAAGGCATTATCGCTCACTCCCGTAACCTGGCAGCAAAGGCCGAGGAGATGGCAGATCAAGAGGCGGATCCAACCCTGAAGAAGGAACTTCTTGATATTGCAGAGGTCAATCGCCGAGTTCCTGAGTTTCCAGCACGAACCTTCCGTGAAGGACTGACTACCGTATGGACTTGCTGGGTCGCCATGCACACCGAAAACCGCAACTTTGCCCTCAGTCCTGGGCGGATGGATCAGTTTCTCTACGACCTCTATCGGCAGGATATAGACAATGGGGCAATTGATATCCAGGATGCCATTGAATTGCTCTGCTGTCTATGGCTCAAGATAGGCGACCACGTCCCTACCGTACCAGATACAGCGGAACAACTCTTCGGTGGAACTGGCTCGAACCAGGCCATCACCATAGGCGGGGTTGATAAGGATGGTAATGATGCGGTGAATGACCTGACCTATGTAGTGCTCAGAGCGATAGAGTTGATGAAGCTGCGTGATCCCAATCCCAATGCGAGGTATTATCCAGGCATAAACTCCGGAGATTACTTAAGACAACTCTGTGCAGTGAATATCAATACAGGGGCTATCCCGGCGATTCATAACGATAAGGCTGTTATCAAGGCACTTACTGCGAAGGGTGAGACCATTGAACAGGCACGAGATTATGGTGTGATCGGCTGTGTGGAGCCCGGGAGTAATGGGAGATCCTACGGCCATAGTGCAGCCATCCTGTTGAACCTGACCTCAGCCCTTGAACTTACCCTCTTCAACGGGAGACACAGGCATACAGGTATGGACTTACTGATAAGCAAAGAGACAGGTGATCCGACCACCTTTAATACCTTTGCGGAGTTTAAGGCCGCCTTTGAGGAGCAGACACGCTGGCTTATCGAACAGGCAACGACTTTGAATAACATCCTTGGGAGGGTACACCAGGACTTCTATCCCACCCCCATCCTCTCAGCCTTTTTTGAGGGGCCCATTGAGAAGGGGAAAGACCTCATCCAGGGCGGAGCCACCATCAACTCTTCGGGTGCAGCCATCATTGGACTTGCGGATGTTGCTGATTCCCTGAGCGCTATCCAGAAGGTCGTCTTTGAGGAGAAGCTCCCCTTCTCAGACCTCCTTGATGCCATTGAGAAGAACTTTGAGGGCTACGATGCCCTGCAGACACGGCTCATGAATCCAGATAAGACGCCTAAATACGGCAATGAACATCAGTTGGCCGATGCCAATGTCTCATGGATCGTGGAACTGTTGGATAGAGCCTTTGGGGAAAAGATGAACTACCGCGGCGGACGTTACCGGGTTGGATACTGGACCATGACCAACCATGCAGGTTTTGGCAGGCTGATGAAGGCCACCCCCAACGGCCGTAGAGCCGGAGAGAACTTCACCAGTGGCATCACCCCTGTTTCTGGAGTGACCCCTGATCTTGCCAAGGCACTCAACTCTGTGGCAGGACTGCCTGCAAGATGCCTCTCAAGTGGGATTGCCTTAAATCTGAAGTATACACCTGAACCTGGAGATAAGGAAAAAATGCTCGACAATTTTGTCGCCTCTGTCAAAGGGTACTTCGATGATGCTGGTGGAAAACGTGACGGGGGGATGGAGATCCAATTCATTATCGCTGACCGCAAAACACTTACTGACGCAGTGGAGCATCCTGAGAAGTATCCTGAACTCCTGGTCCGGGTCTCCGGATATACGGCGTACTTCAAGGACCTGAATCCACAAATGCAGAAGGAGATCATTGACCGCACAGAATACCGTCTGTCCACCGGGAAAATGGTCCCCTTTGATCCATTTCCATTGCCCAAAAAAAGGAGATGACCTATGGCCTCCAGGCTCAAACGTTCCTTATTACACCCCATCCCCTATTTCTTTTCTGACAGCGCAGGACTATTTATAACCAAGCTCTGGTCCAAGAGGTTAATAGAAGAGCTATATGGAAAAGTGACGGACAAGTTTCTGGAACTTCTCCTGAGTGGTATGGACCTGGCCTTTTGCCTATCCAAAGGCTATCGGAAGAACATAAAGGATTTTGAGGGACGGTACCTTTTCAGAACTGCAGACAACCTTGTTGCTGCCGCCGTCACCTTCAAGGATGGTGATATGGAGGTTCATGAAGAGGCTATAGATGACTGGGATGTTTGCATAACCTTCAAAGATGCCGTTGCGTTGAATGCCTTCATATTCTCCAGGGATCAGGACATCCTCAATTCACTTCTAAAGAACGACGTCGAGCTCGATGGGAACCTGAACTATATCTATAAGTTTGGCTTCATGGCCAGAGACCTCGGCCATAGGCTCGGTGTTGCATGAATATTTAGAGATGAATAACCTTCCCCTCATCGTTGATATCAAGAGGCATAGTCTCGAAGATGGCCCTGGTATCCGCAGTGTGGTCTTCTTCAAGGGATGTCCACTGCGCTGTATTTTCTGTCAAAACCCTGAGGCCCAGGATCCCGAAGTGGAGATTGCCTTTTCTGCCAGGGAGTGTATTCACTGTGGGAGGTGCGCAGATGCCTGCCCTCAGGGGGCTATAGACCTCGAACACCCTGGACGCACCCATAGGGAGATGTGCATCCGCTGTGGTAGGTGCGTCAGTGCCTGCCCTGGAAAGGGTCTAAGGCTTATAGGTGCCTACTATCCGGTGGAGGCCCTTACCGAGCTTCTACAGCGAGACCTTCCCTTTTACCGCCACTCAGGGGGTGGGGTTACGCTCTCCGGGGGCGAATGCACCCTTTATCCAGACTACCTCGGCTCTCTT
>JABXJZ010000047.1 GCA_013375335.1 Desulfobacterales bacterium | reverse complement strand
CAAGCTGGGTATATCGCTTCTTAGGATATGACCTCATCTTTTGCTAGGTTGATAGACTGAGCTTAGCAGTAGGGTACATATTTGTCATTATAGGGTTTTTGGCCATAGTCTATTGTCTGCACATAAAGGAGGATGGGCAACATATAGCAGCCTTCCTCTATATAGGAAGCTCGTTAGGGGTGGTCTTTGCAGGAGACTATTTCAGCCTATTTGCCTTTTGGGAGATTATGGCTGTTTCATCCGTCTTCCTCATATGGTACCAAAAGGACAAGGAGTCGCTTAACGCCGGGTTTAGGTATATTCTAATGCACCTATGTGGCGGGTGCTGCCTATTGGTTGGTATTATTATTTACACTAAGAGTACAGGGTCCATTGGTATTGCTCGTCTGGAACCTGATCTTGCCTACTGGTTTATACTTTGTGGCTTTGGACTGAATGCCGCCTTTATTCCTATTCATACCTGGTTACCGGATTCCTATCCGGAGGGGACCTTTTCAGGAAGTGTCTTCCTGTCGGCTTATACTACAAAAACAGGTGTTTACGTATTGGCCAGATGCTTCGCAGGTGCTGATTTTCTAGCGTATATGGGCGGAATAATGGCGATATATGGTGTAACCTATGCATTACTTCAAAATGATGCCAGAAGACTCCTCGCCTACCATATCATCAGCCAGGTGGGATACATGGTGGCAGGCATTGGAGTGGGAACCGGACTGGGCATAAATGGCGGAATAGCCCATGCCTTTAACAATATTTTGTATAAATCGTTACTGTTTATGTGTATGGGATCGGTTATGTATATGACAGGAAGAAGAAAGTTGACCGAGATGGGAGGCCTGGCAAGGTTTATGCCCATTACCTGTATCACCTGCGTCATAGCTGCCCTTTCCATCTCCGGTGCACCGGGATTTAACGGATTTGTAAGTAAGGGGATGGTTATATCCTCTGTGGTAGATGCTCATAAGCCCATATTAGAGCTCATGTTGATCCTTGCATCCGTGGGAACATTCCTCTCCTTTATGAAGCTTTGCTACTTTTGTTTCTTTGCCAGAAACTACGAGATAGACTCCAAGGAGGTCCCCCTTAATATGCAACTGGCCATGGGCCTGACCGCCTTGTCCTGTGTATTTATTGGTTTTTACCCCAAGATACTCTTCGACATACTTCCCTACACCATGGCCCACTATCATCCCTTCACCCCGTCCCACATAATAGGAACCATTCAGCTCTTTATGTTTGCCAGTTTAGCCTTTGTATTGGCCAAGGCCATGGTCGCACCCCATAGGGCGACCATTCTGGATTTCGACTATTTCTATCGAATGGGAGGGCGAACTCTGGTATGGGTGTGTAATGTACCACTGAGCAACTTCAGGCTTAAATTACAACTGTTCTGCTCCAGGGCAGTATATATCATTGTCCGTTTGGGCAAGAATCCTATCTCAATCCTTGAGATACTAGCAGCGTATGTTTATCTAAGAATCACGCAAGGGCTGAGATATTTGAGCGGGTACTCCTCGAGCGAGATTTACGACGAAAACTTATATAGAAGACCCATCGGGGTGGGAATTCTTGTGGGCATTATACTCCTCTTTGCCTTTGCTTTGATCCACTTTATCTTTTAAACCCACAAGACTTACTACTGTCCGCTTAAGTACCCTTACTTGGCAAATGTGTAGCTTTTCAAATTCCTCGAAAAACGAGAGGAGGTTGATTTGACAATCGCTCTATAACACATTAGAATTGCTCAACATTATAAAAGCCGTGCAATCAGATTTGATTAACTAACGTGCACGTGAAATTCTAACCTCCCGTCTCCTAGCGGGAAGTGTTCAGGACATTTTGGCGGGGCAGGAGAGTTTCAGCAAAAAGAAGAGGCAGAGGGGACAGAATATCCCAAAAGGTTTGAAAAAGGAGAGCCAGTTATGGAAATCAAAAAGATGTTGTTTGTAACCAATTTCGAGGAATTGTGGTTTGATGCCTTACGATCACTGATGAGTCTTAGAAAGGCAGGCCTGGAACATGTGGTGCTCATGCATGTGGTAGAGCGTAAAATTGGGTATTATACTACGGAGGAAAAGAGAAGGCTCAAGGAAATGGCTGAAGTCCGTTTTATTGATTGGGCGCAGAGCCTATTTGAGGAGGGTCTGGAATGTGGGTCGTATATCGTGGAGGGAAATACAGTCCGTAAGATTATGTCAATCATAGAAGAGGAAGGGGTAAACCTCGTCGTCATCAGTCGTCAAAAAAGGAGTGGACTGGAGAAGTTCTATATCGATTCTAAGACGATAGAATTCCTTCGAAAAACCACTATACCAGTCCTGGTACATAAGTACAATGTAGGGCCTGGTAGGGTGAATGACAAGCCGTTCGAACGACCACTTTTGGCAACCGACTGGTCTCCTCAATCCAATAGGGCGGTGGAGTTTTTAGTCGCTCTTAAGGGTATTATGAAAAAGCTACAGGTGATCCACGTTGTAACCGAGAAGGCTATGGCGGGTCTGGGGAAAAGGGGGCTTAAGAAGATGGAAAGGGAGAATAGAAGAAGACTGGGTGAATTATGTGACAGCCTTGAAGCTGAAGGAATAGAGGCAGAACCTCACCTCTACATCGGCGATGTCACCCAGATTGAAAATGCGGCCCGGGAACGTGAGGCCACCCTCATTGCCACAGGGACAACTGGAAAGAGTGCTTGGCAGGCCAGGTGGTTGGGAAGTCCTTCCCAGCGTCTGGCAGAGGTATCGGAATTGCCCACCTTACTGGTCCCTTAGTACAAGTAGGCCAAGCCAGGCTATTGAAAATAACTAACTGCAAAAAGGGGGTACGATGAGGGAGATCTTACAGGGTTCTAACATTGCCATTGTCGGTGGAGGTAGGGTCTGCAAGGCCATCCTTGAGATTGTCCTGGGGGAGGATTTTGTTGACCAGAGGGTGAACATCCTAGGTGTAGCCGATATAGATGATAAGGCCGAAGGGTTGATATATGCCAAGGAGAAGGGGATATTCACCACCCTGGATTATAGGGATCTCTATGAGATGAAGGGACTGGATTTGATTATCGAGCTGACAGGAGACAATACGATCCTGGAAGAACTGAAGGCGACCAAGCCAGCAAAGCTAAGGTTGATAGATCATTTCGAGGCCATGTCAGTCTGGGATTTTCTTCAGATAGAAAGGGAAAGGGTAAGGATCAAGAGGGACTTAGGGGAACATATAAGTGAACCGGAGAAGATTGAGAAGGAGTTTGATCTATTCTCCCAGCAGCTCGCGAAGATTGTGGAAGAAAGGACCAGACATTTGCAGTCCGTGGAGCGGGAGCTCGTTGAGAGGGAAAGGGCCCTATCACAGACAATCCAGGGAAATACCATACCGACCATCGTCATAAACAAGGACCATATTGTCACCCACTGGAACAGGGCCTGCGAAAACCTCACTGGCTATAAGGCCGAGGAGATAGTTGGGACGAATAAGCAATGGCTAGCCTTCTATCCAGAGGAAAGGCCGGTCATGGCCGATGTTATAGTAGATGGAATGAGAGAGGAGGAGATCAAGCGGTACTACGGCGATAAGTGGAGGAAGTCCGCTTTCATTGAAGGAGCCTATGAGGCAGAGGATTTTTTCCCGCATATAGGGGAAGAGGGTAAATGGCTCTTCTTTACAGCCGCACCCATAAGAGGGGCTGACGGGGAGACCCTGGGCTCAATCGAGACCCTGTGGGATACGACGGAGCGCAAGGAGGCGCAGGAGGCATTACAGAGGGCGCACGATGAGCTCGAAACAAGGGTGGAAGAACGGACTGCTGAACTCAGGAAGCTCAATGAGGAGCTCAGAAGGTCGGAGGAGAAATATAAGACCCTGTTTGATAGCGCTCCGAACCCTATCTTTATCATGGACGGGCAGACCTTTCGGATCATAGATGTCAATGCGACGGCCCTGGATTGTTATCGGCAATCAAAAGAAGAATTGTCAAAAATGACATTCCTGGATCTGCTATTTGAGCGGGATAAAGAACTTGAGGAAGGTTTAAGGAAACTCACGAACCATCAATGCGCTTTTTATCCTAGGAGGAAGCACTTCAGAAAAGAAGGCGAACCGTTCTACGTAAATATTGTAGCGTGTCACGCACGGCATATGGGCATGGATTGTCTGATAGCAACCACAACCGATATTAATGAAAGTGTGGAAAAGGAGGCCCAATTAATACAAGCCAGCAAGCTGGCTACCCTCGGGACCTTGGCCTCAGGTATGGCACATGAACTGACACAGCCCTTGAATGTGATTCAGGTCGCAAGTGATTTCTTTTTGAAGAAGATCAAGAAGGGTGAAGGGGTCTCTACCGATGAGTTGAGGACTATGGCCGAAGAGATAGGCAGCCAGTTGGATAGGGCGTCAAAGGTAATTAAGCATATGCGGGACTTTGCCAGGCAATCCGATATCACCCGGACCAGGCTGCATATAAATGAACCCATTAAGGACGTGTTTAAGGTTATGGGTCAGCAATTGAGGGTTCATCAGATAGAGGTTGAACTCGATCTTGACCCACATGTGCCTTACATAATGGCAGATCACAACCGACTGGAGCAGGTCTTTATCAATTTAGTAACCAATGCCATGTATGCCATGGATGACAAGGGTTTAAGATGGGGAGACAGGCGGTGGCGGAGATTGCTCAAGATAGAATCATTCTCTGCTGACGGTCAGGTTGTGGTGAGGGTATGTGATACGGGCAAAGGGATTCCAAAGGAGATAGTTGATAGGATATTTGAGCCTTTCTTTACCACCAGAAAGGCGGGCCAGGGTACGGGGTTGGGGATGAGCATTAGCTACCGAATTATTAGCGATTATGGTGGCACAATAGAGGTGGAAAGTGAGGTAGATAAAGGTACTACTTTCACATTGAAATTTCCCTCCGCGGAATGACAGAGATGGCCAAGCTTTTGATTATAGACGATGAAGAGGGGATCAGGAAGGTCCTCACCGTTTCTCTTGCAAGCGATGGATACGATGTCTTGGCAGCAGCACGGGGCGAAGAGGGCATTGAGATCTTCAAGAAGGAATCGCCCTCCATAGTCTTAACGGATATAAAGATGCCGGGCATGGATGGGATTGAGGCCTTGAAGCAGATCAAGACACTAAACCCGGATGCGGAAGTAATAATGATAACCGGGCATGGTGATATGGATTCAGCTATCGAGGCCCTTAAACTCGATGCCTCAGATTTCCTCAACAAGCCCATAAAGGCTGAGGCACTTGCAGTGGCCCTGAAGAGGGCAGAGGAAAGGATAGCAATTAGGAAGAAACTGAAGGCATACACAGATGACCTCGAGAATATGGTTAGAATGGCAACCGAGGAGGTGAAAAGGAGGTCTGACTTTCAGAATAAGCTCATTACATCTTCAAATGACGCCATTATCGCAACAGATGAGAAAGGCGATATTGTTATCTATAATAACGGTGCGGCGAGGATATTTGGATACCCTAGGTCCGAGATTATAAGAAAAATGAACATTGACAGCCTCTATCCTCAGGCAATAGCTTCGGAGTTTAGGACGGGACTAAAAAGGAGGGGTGATGTCGATCTATCAGAGTGGAGGGAGGTTGCTATTGTCGCCAAGGATGGAGAGGTTGTTCCCACTAGATTTTCTGGATTTATTCTCTATGGAGAGGATGAGGTGATGGGCAGCGTTGGTTTTTTCCGGGATCTGAGAGAGATAAAGAGGCTACAGCAGGAACTGATCAAGTCTGAGAGATTGGCAGCTACAGGGCAGACTGTGGCAGGCGTTGCCCATTATGTCAAAAATATTTTGTTTGGACTGAAAGGTGGGGTCTATTTGGTAAACCTAGGCCTTAAAGAAAATGAGGCGGATTCTCTGAAGACTGGCTGGGACATGTTAGAAAGGAACATGGGCAGGATATCTGATCTGGTTCTTGATCTGCTCGAGTATTCCAGAGAACGCAAGCCAGAATATGAAAAGTGTTCTCCCAATGCGATTGCGAATGAGGTCTGTGGACTTATGGAAGCGAGCGCAAAGGAATATGGTATAGAGATTATTAGAGATTTTGATCCTTCTATGCGTGAGGTACTTCTGGATCCAAAGGGTATTCATCGCTGTTTGCTTAACCTGGTTTCCAATGCCATTGATGCCTGCCTTTTTGACCCTAGCGAAGAGAAAAAGTGGGTGGTGCGCGTAAAGACGATTTTCGAAAACGATGGCACGGTCAGATTCGAGGTGTCTGATAACGGTAGCGGTATGGATGAAGAAGTCGAAAAGAAGCTATTTACTAGTTTTTTCAGCACCAAAGAGGGAAGGGGTACTGGTCTTGGTCTCCTGAACACCCAGAAGATAGTTCAGGAACATGGTGGAACCATTGCTGTAAACTCACAGCCGGGAAAGGGATCGACGTTTACCATTCGTCTGCCATATAGGAATGGACCTACACAGGGAGCGACGGCAAAAGGGGGTCATCAAAGCTAATTTTAAGTTAGGCAACGCTAAAGGAGGATTCATTATGAAGAAGGTTCTTATTGTTGACGACGATGTTGATGTGACAACTCTTGTGTCAAAACTCGTGGAAAGAAGCGGCTATAAAGCCATGGTAGCCAAAAACGGTGTAGAGGGCATGGATAAAGTAAGGGAGGATAAACCGGATTTGATTATCTTAGATATCTTGATGCCAAAAGAGAGTGGTATCAGGATGTATCGCGAATTGAAGACCGATGATCCATTAAAAGATATTCCTGTGATCATACTCTCTGCCATAGCCAAAAGGAGCTTCTTTCGCTCCCAGAAAGTATTGGATGAGTTTGCCGGTCAATCGGTACCTGAACCTGAAGCTTACATTGAAAAACCAGAAGAACCAGAAGAACTTATCGAATTGATGAAGAAGATCTTAGGATAACTGCTTCATCTACCCGTCTCTGGCTTGGCTCCCCACCCGGTGAAATCATTTAAAGGTAACCATCCCTTGAATTGCCCGATTTTTGATCTCGTGCATTATGTCCAACGAGAGGGGCCTTTTGTCCCCGCAAGTCGTTCAATGTAACAAGGAATATTTTGTCTTGCCCAATAGAGGACCCTGCTTAGAGGGCTCATGTACAAATGAGGGTGGAGGCTTAGTTCTTTCTTTTGTCTTGACTAACAGCTATAATTGGATTACACGTAAGCCCTTAAAATAAGAATAGGAATTCCTTAATGTAACATCTATTTCTTTTGGCTCGTCTTCTAGGTCAAGAGACCAAAAAGGAACGTGGATAAGTGGATTTGTTTGAGATGTCGCAACTGAAAGGAATGTTTTATTGATGAACGAATCGAGTGGGCTCATCAAGGACATAAAGAAAAAGGTCAGGGAATTAAGGTCGAAGGGTCTTAGCCTTTATCCATCGGGCTTCAAGAGAGATATAACAGTAGAGGAGGTGGTAAGCCGGTTCGGCACCATGGATAATGCCGAACTCAAGGAGATAGCCGGTACTTTCGCCCTGGCCGGAAGGGTTATGTCCATCAGGGATTTTGGGAAGACAGTTTTCACCCATATCAAGGATGGAACTGGCAGGCTTCAGGCATATATACGGAAAGACAGAGTCGGAGACGATGATTTTCAGATCTTTACGTTTTTGGATATAGGTGATCACGTGGGCCTTACCGGGCAGCTTTTCAGGACAAAGACAGGTGAACTAACTCTCCTGGCTAACTCCATTGTCCTTCTATCAAAATCCCAAAGGCCGTTGCCGGAAAAGTATCACGGATTGATTGATGTGGAGACCAGGTATCGCCAAAGGTATCTCGATCTGATAGTTAATGATAGCGCGAGGCACACCTTTGTGCTGAGAAGCAAGATAATCCAGGTCATCCGAGAGTTTTTTGACAAACGGGGTTTTATCGAAGTAGAGACACCGATGATGCAATTGATCCCAGGGGGTGCTACGGCTAGACCATTTAAGACATATCATCAGGCATTGGGCATGGATCTTTACCTGAGAGTGGCTCCGGAACTTTATCTGAAAAGGATCGTGGTAGGGGGCCTTGAGAGGATCTATGAGTTAAACAAAAATTTTCGCAATGAGGGCATCTCGACAAACCACAATCCGGAATTTACCATGCTCGAATTCTATGTTGCCTATGCCACATATGAGGATCTCATGGACCTAACAGAGGAACTCTTCGTATACCTCCTCAAGAAACTTTTTGGCAGGCTGACCCTCACATACCAGGGCAATCTGATAGATTTTACCCCGCCGTGGCCCAGGATCTCATTAACCGATTCCCTCAAGAATGTGGGTGGTATACCGGAGGAAGTCCTCTCCGATAATCAGGCATTGCGAGATCTTGCCAGGGCCAAGGGGATTGAGGTACGGGACAACGAGGGGGTTGGGAGGATATTGGAGCAGCTGCTTGAACACGTAGTTGAGCCGCAAGTGGTGCAGCCTACCTTTATCGTCAACTATCCGATAGAGGTTAGTCCCCTCTCCAGGAGAAAGGATGATAATTCGGAGATTGCCGAGAGGTTTGAATTGTTTGTTGCCGGAAAAGAGATTGTAAATGGCTTCTCTGAGCTCAATGATCCGGATGATCAGCGGGAGAGATTCCTTAAACAGGCATCCCTAAGGGATTCGGGCGATGAAGAGGCCCTCTTTATGGATGAGGATTATCTCAGGTCCCTGGAGTA
>JABXJZ010000279.1 GCA_013375335.1 Desulfobacterales bacterium | reverse complement strand
TCGATACTTCGGTGCCCACACGAGATGGTAACTCGTGTCGTAGACTGCATGGCTCATTCGTTTTATGCTCATGCAGCATATTATAGTAGACCCCTAAACCAATTGTAACCCTTTCCTCCCCGTGCTTCCGCACGGGGCATCCAGGGTTGGTTTTTCGTGAACCGGCCCCTCCGATGCATGATGCAGGGGCATCCTGTGGGAAAAAATACCCCCCGGGCCCTTACCAATGACTAAGTAAATGCGTCATCGTCCTTAAGAGTACCTGTAATAAATTACGGTCAGGTGGTAGCAGAGGACGTCGTGGTTAGCTTTCGAATGCGTTCAGGGATCTTCCATAAGTTCATCAGGTCACGGACACTCGCGGGCACGAGGTGTTCCCACGCCTCTCCTGAGGCCATTCGCCGACGAACCTCAGCCCCGCTCAATCCCTTCTCATGAGAGGACCTGCTCCAGAGCACCTCCGTATTCAACCCCAGGGCCTGGAATTGTTGGAGTTTTCGCCTCCCCCATTGATCGTATATGGTCAGAAAAAAGGTAGCTCGCAGGGGCACATAATATCTATAAAGCTCAGGCACGTTGATGGGAAAAGGTACTACCGAGAAATCCGAAAGAGACACACCGGCCTCTACGAGTGCCAACCGGATCATAGTATAGCGCTCAAAATAGGTGAGGGGGTTCTCCGTAGGAAGGCTCCTCTTGGGATCAACGCCGTCATCACGGGTCAGTGAGGGATCGGGGTTGGTGATCCCCACCACCAAGTGGCGACAACGCGCATTGCCTGCCAGGAGGTATTTGAGGTGATCATGATGTAATACCTGGAATCGACCGTGGATCATGCCCATTTCCGTCATGAGGTCCCCTCCTTTCGCAAGCCTCCCAATTCTGATGAGTGCTAAGCCCTCTGCTACCGCTAGAGGCCTTTCAGGAAACTGACGACGACCTTTGGGCTTTCAACAACCGTATTGCCACCACCACATTGACGTGCAAGGCCACGTAGCCAAGTGACACCATGGGCATTAATGGCCAAATTGGGCTGCCGAGACCTGAAAGGATTATTACCGTCATCCTGGTTCCCTTACTGGCCAAACTGGGCTTTCCCAATTCGAGCTCCAAGTTTTTGGCTATGGCATCGGAATAACTCATCAGATTGGTTCCTATAAGGGCTAATGACCCAAATACCACTACCTGCCACAAGGGAAACGGGACGGGCAACCGTACTAAGTATAAGGTTACCCCTATCACCATGGCCCCATCTGAATAGCGGTCCAAAACTGAGTCCCAAAAGGCCCCACCTGTACTCTGCTTCCCTGTGAGCCGAGCGAATTGCCCGTCAACACCATCCAGGACCTGGGAAGCGCCGCCCACCAGACCAGCAAGCCAGCCCCACCCCATGGCAAACGCAACACCAGCCATCACTCCCAAGCTAGCAGAACTAAAGGTGATCATCCAGGGACGGAGCCACTTCACTCCGACCAATCTCGGCGTGATCCTAGCGGACAGATGACATTTAATCCACTTGAGCAAGAACCGATCAGTGGGCTTGGTTTTCCATGCATCTTTCTTATAGTCTTCCATAGAAGGGTCAACCCTGATCTTGTGTCATGTCACAAGGTAATTCATGAAGAATTATTGCACAGATGCTCCAATGCCCATACCAGACGATAAGAGGTAGGATATTACTTTGGGATTAAAATTCAACCAAAACATGGGCCAAGATAAAACCCGAGAAGTTAAAGGGCACGTCCTTGCTTTGGTCTGATAGAACCATGGAATCGCTGTTTTAGATTGATAATGAGAGAATGTGGTGTTATTGTTATAAAAATTAGGACCAGCAAAATAGTCTACCATTAATCTATGAATGAAATTTCAAGCGATGGGAGAATCGATGGAACTAAAGGTTAAGCCCGAATGGGAAGATGCCGATATGGTAAGGGATAAAAGTAATGACTTCTTAAAGGCCCATGGGATTTCCCATGATATAGCCTATGCGTTATCGATGACAGCCTGTGAACTTTTTGAAAATGCGGTAAAGTATGGCGATTTTTGCAGCGAGCATGAGGCTATATACGTAACAGTGGAAGTTAGCAAAAATGATATTATCGTTGAGGTCAAAAACCCAGCAGGAGAAATGAGCGAAAATCTACAAGACTTGGACAATACCATACAATGGATCAGAGGGTACCAGAATCCCTTCCAGGCGTATGTTGAAAGGTTGAAAGAAGTCTCAGAAAAGAAATTGAAGGAAGGGGAAAGCGGATTGGGTCTGGTGAGAATCGCCTATGAAGGGCAGGCAGTTCTCGATTTCTATGTAGACGAAAATAACTTCCTGGCGGTGTCTGCAGTATACCAAATATAAATGGTCCCAAGAGGAGGTATTAAATGGCGAATAACAGCGAAAGATTTACCAGCCATCTCTTGACCCTTGAAAAGATCGTAGATGAGTCCTCAATCACAATTAGGTTTATCGGAAGGAGCAATGAACGGAATCCGTCGAAATTCATCTATCCGATTCTATCAGATGCCCTTGATCAAAGTGCCCATAGCAATAAGGATATCATATTGGATTTTATGGACTTGGAATACATGAATTCATCGACAATTACTCCAATACTAAAGATCCTTGATAAGGTAAGGTGTGAGGAGAAGTATCGGGTTACTATCGTCTATAGGCAATCACTAAGGTGGCAGGATCTCAGCTTTTCAGCTTTGAAGATATTTGAGTCAAGGGATAACAGGATTAGGATCACCGGAAGGTAAGGCATGGATGAGCGAGAAATTGAACTCCAGGGCTATTTAG
>JABXJZ010000278.1 GCA_013375335.1 Desulfobacterales bacterium | reverse complement strand
TATAGCTCTGAGTCTGGGAACGAATGGGTCTATGAAAAGCTGAATAATAATGAGGCTGTCAACTTAAAGAGTGTCAAGGACCATGGTATATCCCCACTTTAGGGGGCATCAGGACCAAGGTTATTCCCCACCCCGGGGCCAAGATAATTCCCCACCGGGACCAAGGTTATTCCCCACCCCCTTGCCATAAAGAGGCTGTAAGTTAACTCTAAATTCCCGTAATCTCCAGAGGTCATAATAACCTTTGGGGAGGACGGACTATGGCAAGGAGGCACATAGGCATGAATGAGATTGTTGAGATCATCTATCACTGGCATCAAGGCAACACCATCAAAGGGATTCAACGATCCTTGAAATTTGCTCGCAAAACCATTCGCAAATACATCCATATGGCCCAACAGGTAGGGGTAAGCAGGGGGGAGCCTTTCCCCAACGAACAGGAGCTGATTAAGGGGCTCAGGCTCCTTTCCCGTTCCCCCTCACTGTATGAGACACCAGCCACCGATTCTATTGCTCTGTATCGGGATCGGATCAGCGGCTGGCTTGAAGACAAGGATATCACCGCCAAACAGATCTGGAGACTCCTCACAGAAGAGCATGAGCTGTCTGTGGGCTATTCCACGGTGAAACGCTACCTCAGAAGGGAGTTTGAATTTGGAACTGCCAAGGTAACCGTCCGGATAGAGACTCCCCCCGGTCAGGAAGCCCAGGTCGATTTTGGCTACGCAGGCCTCATGTATGATCGCGCAACCAAAAGGCAGCGAAGGGCCTGGGCCTTTCTCATGACCCTCTCCTCCAGCCGTCACCGTTTTGTCCGGTTCGTCTTCAGGATGGACTCTCTCACCTGGATTGACTGTCACATCCGGGCCTTTGAGTTTTTTGGCGGGGTCCCCGCTACCATTGTACTGGATAACCTTAAACCAGGGGTGATCAAACCCGATACCTATGATCCTACCCTTCACCGTGCCTATGCGGATCTGGAGCGTCACTATGGCTTCGTCGCCGATCCGGCCAAGGTCGGCTCCCCAAAGCTAAAAGGGAAGGTTGAAAGGGTCGTCCCGGTAGTTCGTAAGCATCTGCTGGCCGGTCGTTGCTTTAGAGATATCACCGAAGCCAATCAACGAGCCTTATCCTGGGCTAAGCATGAGATTGGCCAGGAGATCCATGGAACCACCAAGAGAAGGCCGTATCCGGTCTTTCTGGAGGAAGAAAAACCCTCTCTGAACCCTCTTCCTGCGGTAGCCTTTGAGATTCCCCTGTGGAAGGAGTGCACGGTCCATCCTGACCACCATGTGGTCTTTGATCGCGCCTATTACTCCCTTCCGACACGCTATATCGGGAAAAAGGTATGGGTAAGAGGTACCCAAAAACTGGTCCGGATCTTCTACCGGCATGAGCTCATCAAGACCCATCGCCGAGCCAGATATCCGGGAGAGAGGCTCACCGACGAGAGCGATTATCCCCCTGAGAAGTTGGCCTACCTTATGGCCACACCCACCTATTGCAGAAGGAAGGCCGCGGAGTATGGCCCTTATACCGAAAAGCTTATCGCCACCATCCTCTCTGACCACGCCATGCGGAATCTCCGCAAGGCCCAGGGCATCTTGCGCTTGGCAGAAAAACATGGCCACGAGGAGATGGAGAGGGCCTGTGAACGGGCCCTGAGTTTTGGAAACTACCGCTACAGGAGTGTAAAGAATATCCTGGAGATGGGGCTTTCAAAACCCGAGGATGCCCCTCCTGTAAGCCCTCTCTCTCCTCTCGGGAAAAGCTTCTTACGGCCTGCAACCTATTTTACCCCGGAGGTGTCTTCATGAACATCGACCATCACATTGCCCAGCAGCTGAAGACCCTGCGGCTTGGGGGATTTCTTGAGTCTCTGGATCTCCGGCTCACACAGGCCCACGAGGAAGACTGTGACCACCTCACCTTCCTGCAGCTCATGCTCCAGGATGAGATAGAGAGAAGGGAGGCCAAAAAACTCGCCCAGAGGCTCTCCCGCGCTTCCTTTGAGGAGCAGAAGAGCCTCGAAGGGTTCGACTTCTCCTTTAACCCTAAGATTAAACGCGCTTTGATCAAGAATCTGGCCACCTGCATCTTCATTGAGAGAAAAGAGCATGTCCTCATCTATGGACCTGCAGGGGTCGGGAAGACCCACCTGGCACAGGCATTAGGTCATGAAGCATGTCGAAGAGGCTATGAGGTCCTTTTCGTCAAGTCCGTGAAGATGCTCCGCTCCCTCCATGCCGCCAGAGCAGATTACTCTTGGGAGAAGAGGATCAAAAAGTTCCTCAGGCCAGATCTGCTGATCATCGATGACTTCGGTCTCACCGCCCTTACCCCCACTCAGGCCGAAGACTTCTATGAAATTGTCACTGAACGACATCTCAACTCATCGATGATCATTACCAGCAACAGGATCCCTCAAGACTGGATTCCCCTGTTCCCAGATCCGGTCATGGCCAATTCCGCATTGGACCGTGTGGCCCATCATGCGCACCACATTTTGATAGAAGGAGGTGAATCATATAGAAAGAAATTAAGACCCACTTATTCCACTTAAATTGTTTTCCCTCTTATGGCAAAAGTGGGGAATTACTGTGGTCCTAGGGGTGGGGAATTAACTTGGTCATTGACACATATAACCTATGAGTTGTCCCCTTTTATCTGGAACAACAAAATAGCACTCATTTTCTTCGTCAAGTTTATAGCACTCTTGAGTAACTTGGCTATGGATAATAGCTGTATAAATGCTTCTTTTGCGCAGTTCTCGAATCACCATTGCAGCAAGTTGGTCATGTGACCG
>JABXJZ010000277.1 GCA_013375335.1 Desulfobacterales bacterium | reverse complement strand
ACTTGAACAAGGTTTTTGAAAGTGCCTTGACGGATATGGATCTGGCGGCCAGGGAGCTGTTATGAGGGCCTTTTGCCCTTTATGGGTGAGATGGCATTAGATAGCCTATGAGTATCTTCTATCCGGAGTATGAATTTTCCATTTGCTTACTCATAGGCGATCGAGATGCTCTGCCATCTCCAGGCCTATCTTCAGGGCCTGCTTATTTACCTCCAAAATACCAGCTGGGATCCTACGCTCAAGGACCTTCATGATTGATTGTGGTTTAATCAATTGGGTAAGGCCAGTCAAGGCCCCGAGCATGCAGATATTAAAGACAACAGGCCTTCCGATCTCATCCATAACCTTCCTATACATACCAAGCTCCACCTGCCTTGCGTCGACGTTTTTCTCTTGTTTGACATAATGACTATCAGTCAATAAGAGGCCGCCAGGCCTAATAAGCCCGAAGTATTTATTATATGCATCCTGGGTAAGACACACAAGGACATTTGGTTGGGTGACCTTGGGAAAGCGTATCTCCGTGTCTGCGATGATAACATCGGAGCGGCTGGTTCCTCCCCTCGCCTCAGGGCCGTATGACTGAGACTGTGCCGCATTCAAACCCTCACATAAAACCGCTGCTTCGGCGAGGATGATAGCTGCTGTGATTATGCCCTGTCCACCTGAGCCAGAAAAGATAATCCGACACCTTTCCATCGCTCACCCCTTTTTGGATGCCCTTTCTATAACCTTAGCATATTCATCGCAATATTCCGGCCGCTCCTCCTGGAGGAATATCCCCGTTTCGATCAAACCCGGATTCTCCTCCTTCTCCTTGCTGCCTATCGAGGTCGTATGGGTCTTGTAGTACTTAAGCATATCCACTGCACTGGCAAAGTTGTTCTTTCTGCCATAATAGGTAGGACATTGTGAAAGGATCTCCACGACCGAAAACCCCTTATGTGCAATCGCCTTTTCCAGTATCTTTATCATTGAGGTCACGTGGTACGTGGTCGTCCTGGCCACAAATGTGGCCCCCGCGCCTAAGACAAGCTTAACGATATCAAAGGCCTGATCTATATTTCCATAGGGAGCAGTGGTTGCGAGATCGCCGTATGCGGTTGAAGGCGAATACTGCCCTCCTGTCATACCATAGATGCTGTTGTTCATGATGATGGTAGTAATGTCAATGTTGCGCCTAGCTGCGTGAATGAGGTGATTGCCGCCAATAGCGCACGCGTCGCCATCACCCATAGGAACGATCAATGTAAGCTCCGGCCTGCTGAGCTTGACACCTGTTGCAAAGGCAAGGGCCCTTCCGTGTATGGTGTGGAGCGTATGAAAATCCAGATATCCGCAGATCCGGGAGGAACATCCGATACCCGAGACCACGACGATGTCATTTTTCCTTATCCCCGAGTTTTCTATTGCTCGGATCATGGAGCCCATTACAATACCGTGGCCACAACCAGGACACCAGATGTGAGGAAAGAACCTCTCCCTTATATAGTCTCTCACCGGCATTATCAGGTCCCCTTCCCTTGGATGATCCTGAGGATGTTCAGGATGTCCGTAGGGGTGATAAAGCTGCCGTCGATCTGGTTGGCGAGAAAAATCTTATCAGGGTCATCCACGGCCTTTTTTACCTCCTGAAGGATCTGACCCATATTCATCTCGACCACGACGACATAGCTAGCTGGGGCACATCTCGTCCTGACAGCATCAACAGGGAATGGCCAGAGAGTCTGAAGCTCCAGGAGCCCAAGCCTTTCGCCTCTTGCCCTCCTGTTTTCTACCACGTGGAGGGCTGTCCTCGCGGATGAACCATAAGAGATCAAGAGACATTCCGCGTCGTCAACGAAGAACTCCTTTATTCGGGTGATCTCCTGGGTGTGACCCTGTATCTTGTCAACCAGATGGTGCATCAGACCATATACGATCTTGGGATTGTCGGTCGGGAACCCCCACATATCGTGCATCAACCCACTGACATTATACCGATGGACACCGCCGAAATCAGACATAGGGAGCCGACCGTCTTCCCTGGGCAGATATGGGTGATAGTCAGTTCCCTCTTTCACGGATGTCTTCAGTCTCTTTACTACACTGATCTCCCCTGGTTCCGGCATTATGACCCTTTCCCTGGTATGGGCAACAACCTCATCAAACAGCAAAATGACCGGCGTTCTGAAGATCTCAGATAGGTTAAAGGCCTCAACGGTCATGGCAAATACATCCTGATTATTGGAAGCTGTCAGGGCAACGATTGCATGTTCTCCGTGAGTTCCCCAGCGTGCCTGCATGACATCTCCCTGGCTCACACTTGTGGAAAGGCCTGTAGAAGGACCGCCCCTCTGAACATTTACGATCACACAGGGGATCTCAGCCATGACAGCGAAACCAATCGCTTCCTGCTTGAGGGAAAACCCCGGTCCACTCGTTGCGGTCATAGCCTTTTTGCCGGTAAGGGAGGCCCCTATTATGACGCACATGGAGGAGATTTCATCTTCCATCTGGATAAACTTCCCTCCCCTTTTCGGTAGCCGGTAAGAGAATAGTTCTGCGATCTCCGTAGAAGGAGTAATTGGGTAGCCTGCAAAGAAGTCGAGACCTGCATAGAGGGCTGCCTCTACACAGGCCTCATTCCCTTGGACAAAGAGGACGTTCCTCTTCATGGGCTGCATACCTATTTAACTTCGATAGCGAGCTCAGGGCAGCGGAGCTCGCACATTCCACAGCTATTACATTTTTTTGGATGGATGAGTCCGGCCTTTTCCATCTCATCCATAGCCAAGGCATCTTCTGGACAGAACTCCACACAGATCCCACA
>JABXJZ010000046.1 GCA_013375335.1 Desulfobacterales bacterium | reverse complement strand
CACTATCGCCATCGACTGTCTCCTTTCTTATATGCGGGGCTCACTTATCGGAATTTCCTCGCGATTCGCCCCTCCAGGCCTATTGAGAGCTTCAGAACAGGGTAGCACAACACAAAATAGAAGAGTGCCAGGATTGCATAGGTCAGCAGGGGCTCGCCATTCGTCTGCATCTGAATGCGGCCAACTCGCGTGAGCTCTGCCAGCGCTATAATGGAGACCACAGAGGTATCCTTTATGTGCAACACACTCTGCCCCGCAAGGGGCGGCAATGACAGACTAACTGCCTGGGGGATGATTACGTATTGCAGGCGTTGTCGTAAGTTTAAGGCAAGCGACTGCGCTGATTCGTGCTGTGTCTTCGGAATCGCGAGCAAGCACCCCCTCACGATCTCGGAAATATACGCGCCTGTATGCAAGGTGAGGGCGAGCACGGCCGTTGCAAAAGCTGTCAGCCGTATGTCGAAGAAGGGCAACACATGGAATAGGAAATACAGGACCATCAAGAATGGGAGGCCTCGCATTCCATCAACGTATGCCTGAAGCAAATCCCGAATTATGGGGACCCGAAGGAACCGGATGAGGCCCACAACAAATCCCACGAGCATGGCAGTGATGAATCCAAGCAACGAGAGATAGATGGTAACTGGGAGCCCCTTGGTGAAGTAGAGAACGAAGAGGGTCCGTGTTATGAGCAGTACATCTCCGCTAAAGGGTTCCATAGCATCACCACTTCCGTAATCTCTTATCCAGGAATGAAGATCCATAGATGAGCACGAGGATGATGAACAGGTATAGTCCCATTGTAGGCAGAAACGCCTCAAGGGGCCTGAATGTTATGGCTTGGAAGGTGGTGGCCGATTTCGTAAGGTCAAGCGTCCCCATTACTGATACGAGCGCGCTATCCTTGACCAGATAGGAGGCCTGGCCCACCAGTGGAGGGAAGATCTTCCGAAACGCTTGCGGGAGTATGACATAGGTCATCTTCTGCCGATACGTCATGGCCAATGAGTCCGCTGCTTCGTACTGGGTCTTGTGGATGGATTCAATGCCTGCTCGGATGATCTCCGCCGCATAGGCGCCCGAGTTCAAGGTCAGTGCGAGCACCGCCACAACAAAGGGGGGAAGGAGGATTCCAAATTCGGGAAGCCCGTAAAACAAGAAATAGATCTGCACCAGCAGGGGCGTTGCACGGATGAACGCAACATATCCCGCAGCAGACAGAGAGAGGGGCCTGAACCGCGACACGCGAGCGAGGGCAACGATCACCCCGAACGTTGTAGCAGATAGGATTCCGATGAGCCCGATGAGGACCGTGTTTCTAAGCCCCACGAGGAGATAGGGGAGAAACTGCAGCACTACGTTGAAACTAAACTCATAGTCCATCCGGGGCCCCTTTCGGGAATCTCATCCGGGAACCTCCAGCTCTACGGATGGAGTCCCCAGCTCGGCTCCCAGGGCTTGCCGATCCACTTCTCATAGATTTCGGCGTACTCCCCGGTGCGCATGATGGTTGCGAAGAACAGGTCCAGCCAATTCTTGAGTCGATAGCTCTCGAAGCCAGGGCGCACCGCATAAGCGTAGACGTCCGGCTGTAGGTTCCCTTCAAGCACGGTCAGCTCAGGGTATCTCTTTGCTGCCATCAGTACGATGAGCTCATCATTCAACCCCCCATCTTCACGGCCATCCCTGAGGGCCTTGAACATATCTCCGTCCAGCTCATAGGTCACAAGCCGGGCCTTTGGGAGTTTTTTTCGTGCAAGGGCAGCACCGACGGAACCGGCAATCGCGCCGACTTTTATGCCAGACCTGTTGAGGTCCTTCCATGTCTTAAACCCCTTGCTCTCATGGCTGATCGCAAAGGTCCCTGTTATCAGCCAGGGATGGGTAAACACAATCTTCGTGGCTCGCTCCAGGGTTGCCGACATCCTAGAAGAGATGACATCAATCCGGCCCGTGAGAAGGGCGGGGATCTGCCCGGCCCATGCCATATCCTCGATTTTGACCTTGACGCCCATGCACTCGCCGAGTTTGTTTATGAGGTCGATCTCGAACCCTACAGGATTCCCCTTGCTATCCGCGTAAGCGAACGGAGGAGCGCCGAGGGTGGTGCCACATATGATGTAGCCGCGTTTCTTAATGGTATCAACCAGGTCGGCTGCCGAGGCACCGCTCGCCACGCCCGCTACAAACAGGGTTAGAAGCACACCAGTTAGCCATTTCTTGGATCGCATTGCTTAGCTACCTCCTTTTTTTGTCTTGATTTGGGCCAACGGGCCTTCCCTACATGTAACCTTCGTGCTCTTGTAAGAACCTCTCGAAAAACCGCTCCATAAATACATGGCGCTCCCGCGCCATACGGCGTCCTTCCCCAGTAAGCATGCGGTCCCTGATCTTGGATAGCTTCAGCTTGAACTCCCGATATCCGGTATCCGCCTCTGTATACGGCTCGGTATCCTCTGGATCGATAGCGGGGTTGTGGAGTTTGGCCCCTACCTCACCTGCGAACAGGAAGGTCCTGCCGATACCAATGGCACCAATGGAGTCTAGTTTGTCCGCATCAAAGAGGACTTTTGCCTCCAGGGTCTCTGGTCGGCAATTTCCCCGAAACCTGTGGGATGTAATACAGTGGATGATGTTAGCCCTTTTCTCATCGGAAATTGGGTATCTTTCCAACAGGGCATCTGCTATTTCCGCACCTTTTTCCCCATGGCAGATGGCACCCTTTGATTCGTCCTGGTAGGGACGGCCCACGTCATGGAGATAGGCTGCGATCTTGAGGACCTCCATATCAGCCCCTTCAACCTGCCCAATATGCATGCACAAGTTGTAGACTCGCTGGGTGTGCTCCCAATCGTGGCTGCCATGGGAGCCGGAGAGGCATTTCATGGCAAAGGCCTTTATGTCCTCAATGCTCAATCCCATGAAAGTCTTAATATCAAATTTGTTTCCCCTTCGCCACCCAAAAGGGATTACCCCATTTACATTGCGTTTCATAAGCTGATATGGTAATTGGCTACTACTCAACTGACGAATCAGCTTGTGTGCAAAGCAGATGAAGAATACCACCAAAAGGCTCAACCCCGCCTACCTGGAGGCGGTCGCCCACAGGATCAACAGATGTCCTTACTTCACCCTGATCTCCATGGAGCTGAAAGACCTGGAGTGGGGCAGCTCCCGCGTTGAGGTAGTTGTTGGGGAAAGGCATCTCCAGCCATTCGGCTTCGTGCATGGAGGCGTCTATTCCTCCCTCGTGGATGCAGCTGCATTCTGGGCAGTCCATTCCCAGATCGATGAGGATGTGGGAATGACCACGGTTGAGTTGAAGCTGAATTTCCTGGCACCTACCTCTAAAGGCTACCTGATTGCCAAGGGCAGGAGCATCAAGGTGGGAAAGGCTCTCTGCTTAGGAGAGGCCTCGATTGAGGATGAGACAGGGAAGCTGCTCGCACACGGTACTTCAACCATGATGATCTTGAGGGATGTCAAGATTAAGGGCAGCCGTGAATTCCCGCCCAAGTTTCTGGATTAGGGTGTCGGTTGCGCATCGTATTTCCAGTCATGCCCCCCACAATTTCGCCATAAGGCCCTCCTTTCCACTCCGCACTTTGTCTCCACCAATTCAATTTGGCACGCCTGTTGCTTCTGAAAATGCACCGGATTTGTCCTTTAGTCCAGTTAGGGACCGTACTAGTAATTAGAATTTGTGAAGGGGGAACAAATGGGAAAGGATAACGTCTTTTTTTTAGAGGTAATAGAGTGGTTTGATGAGACCGGTCGAGAACTGGTGCATAGGATCCCGGAAAAGGGCTCCGGTGAGATCAAATTCGGGGCTCAGCTCGTTGTGCGAGAGAGCCAAGCGGGCGTATTGTTCTACAAGGGTAAGGCCGGCGATGCCTTCGGGCCCGGGCGGCACACCCTGACTACAGCCAATATACCCGTTTTGACGAAAATTCTGGCCATGCCCTGGGGCACCACCAGCCCACTTCGTGCCGAGGTCTACCTCGCCAATATGAAGGTATTTCCGAACCTCAAATGGGGAACCAGGGAGCCGGTGGCCTTCAAGGATTCGGAGCTGGGGCTGGTTCGGCTGCGGGCGCATGGGGTGTTCAATATCCAGGTGGTTCAGCCAGTGCTCTTTATCAACAGCCTTGTGGGCACCATGGGAAAATACACAACCCAGGAGATCGAGGAATACCTTAAACGGGTCATCGTCTCGCGGTTTAACGACCATCTGGGCGAGAACCTGGACAGCCTCTTCAATCTACCGGGACGATATGACGAGCTCTCTGAAGGCCTCCAGAGGCGCCTGCAAGATGACTACAGTCGGTTTGGCCTGAGCTTGAAACATCTGTACATCACCTCCATCACCCCGCCGCCCGAGGTGCAAAGGGCCATAGACGACAAGAGCCGTCTGGGCGTGATCCGGGATCTTGACAGACTGGTCAAGATGAAGGCGGCGATGGCCATGGAAAAGGCATCTGAGACCACCGGCGGTGCGGGCACGGGTTTAGGCATGGGTTTAGGCTTCATGATGCCGGCTATGTTTGCGGAGACCTTTAGGCCCCGTGGCAGGACCGGGGGAGGTGCGAGTGCAGCACCTCAGAAAATCACCTGTCCGGACTGCAAGAACCCAATTCCGAAAGATGCCAAATTCTGTCCCCATTGTGGACATCAGCAGCTGGTTTTCGATCAATGTGTCAACTGCGGCAAGAACCTACCACCCAATGCCAAGTTCTGTCCCAAGTGTGGGCACCCGGCGGATGAAAAGCCGGTGCCAAAAATCTGTCCCAATTGCAAGGCCGAAAACCTGCCCGGTTCTGCCTTTTGTAATCAATGCGGAGAGAAGCTAGGCTGACATGGGTTTTGCCGTTGAGCAGGAGTGCCCGCAGTGCGGTGCACCCATTGAGCTTGAGGAGACCGACCGTGTGATCCGCTGCCCCTATTGTAATGTGAAGAACTTCCTCTTTGCCCCTGACTATTTCCGCCTCCTCTTGCCGCCTAAGGTATCCGATAAAGATATCCTCTATGCCCCCTATATGCGCTTTAAGGGCAGCGTATATTTGTGTAAGGGCACATCCATCGGCCACCGCATCGTGGACATCACACGTCAGGGCTCCACCTTCAGACAACTCCCCGTGTCCCTGGGTCTCAGGCCGCAGGCCATGAAGATGAAATTCGTCAATCCCGGAGTGCCTGGCTCGTTCCTCAAGTGCTCTCTCAGGCGTACTGATGCACTGGCCAGGGCGGCACGGCATACCTCGTTAGCTGGGCCTGGCAAGCTCGTTCATCAGGCTTATATTGGTGAGGCCTTCAGCCTTATCTACCTGCCCTTATTCGCTCAACAGGGCAAGCTCTTCGATGCCATAACAAACAAGGCTATCGCTCGACTGCCACAGGGCGAGGACGTCCTTGACCCGGCCATAGAACAGAATCCCAAATGGCAGATCACCTTTATGGCCACTATATGCCCGCAGTGCGGCTGGGACTTAGATGGTGAAAGGGACAGCGTGGTCCTCACCTGCAGCAACTGTGACACAGCGTGGGCGGCTTCGGAGGGCAAGTTCATCAGGGTAGACTTCAATGCCGTCCCGGGCAGGGACGAAGACGCCACGTATTTCCCCTTTTGGAGGATAGCGGCACGGGACAAGGGATTGGAGATACATTCCTACGCGGACTTCATCCGGGTCACCAGGCAGCCGAAGGTCTTACAAAGGCATTGGGAGAACCAGGATATGTGCTTTTGGATCCCGGCCTTTAAGATCCGACCAAAGTTATTTTTACACCTGGCCAGGCAGATGACCATCCTTCAGAAGGACTTTGACACGGAGGAGGAGATCCCCAAAAAGAAGCTATACCCGGTTACGCTACCCAGAGGTGAAGCCGTCCAGAGTATGAAGCTAACCCTCGCCAGCTCTGCTATGGCCAAAAAGGAGATCTTTCCCCTCCTTCCTCAGGTCAGCTTTACCCTGAGGGAATCAACGCTGGTATACCTTCCCTTCAATGAGGGGGGCCACGAGATGGTCCAGGAACACACGCGCGTTGCTATCAACAAAAGGACCCTCGAGTTCGGCCGCTACCTCTAACCAAAAGCCCCTTCATCCGATTCAGCCGCCTATCTATGATCAGCGACCTCACCCACATGAACTAATGCGCTGCGTGTCACCACCGGACCGATCACCTCGAACAGCACGGTTGACGCGATGACGACAGAGAAGATCATATCAGCGAGATCAGGGCGCCGATGTGTTGCAACGAGTGCCATACCCAAGGCCACACCTGCCTGGGGCAGCAATGCCATACCCATCCATCGGCGCATCGGTGGCCCGGCGTGGCTTATGGCGCCTCCTGCCCATGCACCGACAAGACGTCCAATGATCCTAAAGACCATATAACCAGCTCCAACAAGTCCAATCTGGTATAGCGCCTCAATATGGAGCGAGGCTCCAGACAATATGAAGAACAGGATCAAAAAGGGCCATTCGATGCCCTCGATGGCGTGGAAGGGGCGCATATGGTGGCGGGCCAGATTTGCAACGACGCATCCCAGCGCCATGGAGGCCAGGAGAAATGAGACCTCCAGCCAGATCGCAATCCCGCCACACAGAAAGACCAGGCCGAGCGCTTCGACGAGGGTGGGCTCACCTGGTTTGATCCGACCGGTTAAATAGGCCATTGGGATGCCCAAGCAGATGCCAAGAAGTAGGGCACCGCCAAGCTCCCAAGCTCCAGTGAGGAGCGGCGCTATGGTATCGCCTTGGCCGCCGAGGGCCTCGGTCGCTGTCAGTATGAGACTGAAGACGATCAGGCCCCATGCGTCATCAACGGCAACAATGCCCAGGAGTGTGCGCGTAAATACACCGTCTGCTCTGGCTTCGTGTACGACATCGGTGGTTGCAGCTGGAGCGGTGGCGGTAGCGATACCGGCGAGAATCAAGGCAATATCAATTTGCACGCCTATGAAGAGCAACCCAACCAGCACAACTAACGCAGTTCCGACCACCTCAGCGGCGGAGAACCAGAGCACGAGCTTGCCATGCATGTGGAGCGAAGAGAGGGTTAATTTCTCGCCCAGGAGGAATCCAATCATAATGAGTGCAATATCTGCGACAATGGAAAACCATTTTCCATCGCTCGGGGATATGAAATCCAAGCCGGAAGGGCCAATTGCAAAGCCGAATATCAGCAGTAGGGTCACCCGTGGCAGCCGAGTGCGGCGACCGATCGCATCGGTCATGAGACCGAGAAGCAGCAAAACTCCAAGTGTGATGAGTGTTTCGGCCGTGCCGTCCACCTGTCCTCTTATCTTGGCTTCCCTACTCGAGACTGGCTGTAGACCATCTCCAACTCTCGGCAGGCCATATCAAAGGTACGGCGATAGACCTAGTCCTCTATCCTCTCGATTTTGAAGATTACAGGTCTCAGACCATCAGTGCAGCAAGAGATGGCGACTCCCCTCTCCTTCATCCAAGGGTAATACCCTCCATAAAGGATATGCACGAGGTCTCTCTGTATGTCGGCAAACGCCCAGTTACAGAACCCCGGTGGACAGTTATGGGTGTCAACCACGAATTCCTGCCCAACCCTGAACCGGTCGCACTCCGGAGTAATCCTGCCCTTATCAAAGGCGGCTGGAGGATTCTCACCGTACAAATCCCTCGTGTTTACCTTCTTGACTACCGTGATTTTTGCCTTGGCCATTTCAACCTCCCTCATTCATCGTTGCTCCCTCTCGTCCGTTTCGAGCTGAAAATATCGAGCAGTATCCATCAATGCGTCGAGGTCGTGTCGGTGGACACGCAGAACCTTTCTATCGGTTTCCGTCAAATCCCCTTTCTTGGTTACTATTTGCTCTAGCTCATCCAGAGATTTCAAGGCATCCCCGCCGGCCAGTTGTATGGTTTTCAGTTTTCCTGAAAGCGTCTCTATCATCTCATTGATGGCCTTTTCTTCCCTGCGCAGATAATCCTTTTCTCTCAGCTTCACCCGCAGGCCCAGATTGCCATTCTGCACCTCCTCAAAGGCCCAACGAAACCGGTACAAAGGACCTAGGATCCGAAGGAGGGCGCGGAAGGAATGTATTCCAATGATGCAGATAAGGGCGATGACAGCCGGCCAGACTCGTGCATGGAGAGTGAGTATCCTATCGGCGGCAATGGCTCGTGCTTCCAGACTCAGGCCTTCATCATACAGCTTCATGATGTCTGGCAGGAAAAGGAAAAGGGCCAAAAAAATCATAATCATCGCGCTATAGGCTAGGATCATGACCAGAAATCTATACTGAAGTGACCTGTCCACAATGGGGAAGCGCTGACGCTTCTCTCGTTCTGTCATGACATCTCCTTTCTGTTGGTTCAGATAGATGCGGTCTCGGAGGTCTTATGGTACTATAAAAAGCTAAACAGTGATTGTCAATCATGGAGAGGCAGGAGTGTTGCGCTTGGTTACGATGAAAAGGACTGTGCCGAAGCCGGCGCTGCATTGATATGCGTTTTTCCTTTATTTTTCAGTGAGGCTCTGTAATAGTAAAAGGTAACCAGGAAGGCCTTCAAAAGACGCTATGGCCCCTTGAAGGCCTTTTAAAAGCCTTGTTGATTAGCTGCTCCCTGTTTCTTCCCGCTGAGCAGGTCAACAGAGCGGACTCAGGGCATCTCCCATCGGGCTATTACTAAGGCTTCAATGGAAAATCAGATCGGAAGA
>JABXJZ010000276.1 GCA_013375335.1 Desulfobacterales bacterium | reverse complement strand
GCTTGATTTTGTGGAATTTTATGAAGTTAGGTCTACTTTAACCTTTGCTAGGGCTTTCTTCAAACACTCCCTACATAGGTGAGTGTTCATGTCTAGCTCACTCTTAGAAACAGGATCGCCATTGATATAGACAGTGACTTTGGGCCCATCTTCCGCTTCTTTAGGAAGATACCCGTTAACAGTGAGAATGACTTCCTGCCCATTTAGCTCTGTAAAGAGATAAAGGTGACTTTCAAATTCATCTTCCTCAGCTTCATACCCACAACCATCACATTTTAGAATTACTCTTTGCATCTTAAACCTCCTCTCCATAGGCTTTATACCTGCTATACCAATCTAGCATTTCCTGGTTTGAGTTTACCCAATCGTTAAACTCATCAGTGCCTGCTCCCAGCTCTTTCTCTTTTCCCCTTATCCTTCTGTCTATTTCATTCAGCACTTCGATCAGAGCCTCTTGGGGTTTTTATCCGCTGCTGGAACCTCTCATTCTTCAGCATATTTGAAAATTTGAGCTTCACTTATGTCTTTCGGTAAGGGTGGATATTTGGGGTTTTCTTTTTCAAATATACGATCTACCTGGGCCTGTAGGTCATTAGTATCATCAGGGGTTTCTTCTTCATCTAGGTCTTTAGAGAGTTCATCTTCATTGAGTGGCTCAGGTTCGCTAGTAGGCTCTGGCTTATCAGATATTGCAATAACCTCCCTTATCTTTCTGGCAAGCACCTCACCTATAGTTGTTCTCATAGTCAGACAATACCTTTTGAACTCAAACCATGTTGCCTCATCCACAGGGATCTTGGTTAGTGCATACCACTTTCCTGTTTTCGTCTTTGGCATTTTGTTTCCTCCTTATATCTGATGTTTATTAAGATATAAAGGGTATACAAAGTATAATTTTATAATTTGACCTAATGGTGCGAAAAGAAGGGTCAGTTCAGCCTTGGCCATTGGTATAGAAGCTTCTCTAAGATGATTAGAGATTGTAGAGGCAAGCCTCGATTTTATCACACGAAATCCCTTCCAGCCACACCAGGGATTGAGCACAATACAGCACCACAGTGCTCTTTTATCATTTGAATTTGTCTCGTTCCTAGCATATAGTTCACTACCAATGAATAGTGCAGCGGAGCGCAGATGACCATGAATGGCCCGGTTGATACGGTATACCCGTCACACTATGAGACCGAGGTGTTGCTTAAGGACGGCTCACGGATGATGCTGAGGCCGATCAAAAGGGAGGATATTGAGGCCTGGCTCGCCTTTGTATCCAGGCTCGGCCGCCGTACCAAATACCTTCGCTTCCACTCCGTGCCCACTCTAACCCTGGAGGATGCCGTTCGATTCTGTACGGTAGACTATACCAATACCTTTGCCTTTGTCGCAGAGGTGCTGAGGGAGCAGCGCCAGGACATAGTAGCCATCGGCCGCTACTACCGTCTGCCCAAAAAGCACTCCGCAGAAGTGGCATTTGTCATCGAGGATGCCTACCAGGGCAAGGGTATCGGCACCAGGCTCATGGAGTGGTTGGCCAACGTGGCCCGCGACAACGGCATCACCACGTTCGAGGCCGATGTGTTAGCCGAAAACAGGGAGATGATGAGTGTCTTGAGGGATTACGGCTTCCACATCACCAGCGGGCTTGAGGCCGGCGTCTATCACGTCACCTTTCCCATAGCCAGAACCAAGCGGGTGGTCAGGAGGGAGGAGGAGCGGGAGCGACTGTCAACGCTTGCCTCGCTCCGTTCACTCCTGTACCCGCGGTCAGTGGCAGTAGTGGGTGCCTCGAGGAAGCCGGGCACCATTGGTCAACTCCTCTTCCAGCGCATCATGCAAAACGGATTTTCCGGAGTCGTGTACCCGGTTAACCCCAATGCCGACGCCGTAATGTCGGTGAAGGCCTATCCCTCGGTACTCGACTGCCCTGGCGATATCGACCTTGCGGTCATCGCAGTCCCTGCCCCCCTTGTGGCCAAGGTAGCCGACGAGTGCGGGCGCAAGGGAGCGCGCGCTGTGGTGGTTATCTCCGATGGGTTCAGGGAAAGGGGCCCCGAAGGGGCAGACCGAGAGAGGGAGCTTCGCTCCATCACTCTGGGCCATGGCATGCGGCTCGTAGGTCCAAACTGCATGGGAGCCATCAATACAGACCCCGCCGTAAACCTCAATGCCACCTTCTCACCTATCTACCCACCGCGTGGTAACGTCGCCTTCCTCTCCCAGAGCGGTGCTCTGGGGCTTGCAATTCTGGACTATGCCAGTAACCTAAATATGGGCATCTCCACCTTCGTGAGCGTGGGTAATCGTGCTGACATCTCCGCCAATGACCTGCTCCAGTACTGGGAGCAGGACCCGGCCACCAGGGTTATCCTCCTGTACCTGGAATCCTTCGGCAATCCGCGTAAGTTTGCGCGTATTGCCAAAAGGGTGTCGGCCACCAAACCGATTGTAGCAGTCAAGAGCGGCAGTACCCCCGCCGGCTCCCGTGCTGCCTCATCTCACACAGGGGCCCTGGCTACTCCGGAGATAGCATCTGACGCCCTGTTTCGCCAGGCTGGCATTATACGGGTAAATGCCCTGGAGGAGCTTTTCGATGTGACCACCTTGCTCTCCAACCAGCCGACCCCCAGGGGCAAAAAGGTGGTGATCCTTACCAATGGAGGCGGTCCGGGCATACTCGCCGCTGATGCCTGCGAGCACCACGGGCTCGCGCTGCCAGAATTCTCGCCGGAGACCATCAGGGAGCTGAGGCGTGTCATCAAGCGGGACATCGGGTTTCACAACCCCCTTGACATGACCGCCGGAGCCACAGAGGGGGAGTTTGAGGGCGCCCTGAAGG
>JABXJZ010000275.1 GCA_013375335.1 Desulfobacterales bacterium | reverse complement strand
TCAGGGCGAGAATCGTGGTAGTGTCTCCCACTGAAAAGGTTGCTGCGTGACAGGGCATGCAGAGGATGCTCTTGGCAGGTAAGACCATGGAGGCTGCTCCAACCCGATTACCCTTGAAGTGGCATCTCCCGCAGGCGGCCTCCTCATGTCCGCGAACCATCTCATGGACCCTCAAAGGCTCTCCTAATTCGCGCTGTTTCTCCCAGAGGACAACCCTGGATACAGGATCCCTGACTGGTTTAACCCCTTTCAGATGACATGCCCCGCATGTCACCACCGCATGGAAATCATGGGCAACCTTTTCATCATGGGAAAGATGGCATTGCTCACAGTCCCCCAACCCCTGATCAGCGTGGTTGAACTGAGGTGAGCCGGGATGACAAACGGTACAGGCAAAAACGGCATGGCGGGATGACTGGTATTCCTTCTCATTTATGAGGGGAACTACCCGGCCTGTTATTTCCTGGGCCTGGGTGCCTGTCTGGGCGTGGCAATGGAAACACAGCGTAGCAATCCTCTCCTTGCGCTGCGGGTCGTCAGGATCAATAGATCGATGGCACTTCATGCAGGCCTCATCTTCAGGGGACAGGGCAGGTCGCTCCTCGTGACAGGCCCCACATTGTTTGTGCCGAGGCATACTGACGTCGAAGCGGTCTTCCTCGAGCCGTGATTGGTAATGAGGGCTGTGACACTGAAGGCAGTGCACGTATTCTTTGGGTTCCTGGACCTTTTTGGTGCCGTGGGAGCCTTGCTCCAGGCCCTCCAGGATCTCCTCATGGCAAGTGAGACATTGCTCTACACTGAAGAAATCCCCCCAGTCCTTGGTAACGTCCAAAGGGTTCGGGTGCATGGCCCTCTCAGCCACGTCTTCATGACAGTCTTGGCAGGAAAGCTGGCCATGTGCAGAGATGTGGAATTTCGCGGCATCAACCAACCAGGAGGCCTTGGCGTCAATACCACTCAGCGTGATGGAGGCGAGAACCGATACCGTTATTGTTATGATCTTCATGGGGTATCTTCACAAACCTGGCTACCAATCATCAGTCTCAGTTACACAAACAGCGGCCACCAAAGGAACACGAGTATCGGGCCGGTATGACCATACTACAGTCGAGAAATATGTCAATCCAAATGAACGGTCCGGGGCGCAGTCTGGCGGCTTTTCGCATTGGAATGGCTTCCATTTTTTTCCTTGACTAAGGTATTTCTATCTGCTAAGGAAGCCCTCGACAAGAGAGGCTTTTAGGCGGAGCAGATGATACGCTCCTTTTTTAGTGATACGGGAGAAGAAATATGAGTGAGAGGAACAACAAGGCATTCCGTTTTCTGTTGGGGAACGAGGCCATTGCAAGGGCGGCCTTGGAAGCAGGGGTGAATGTTGCCGCCGGATATCCAGGCACACCCTCTTCTGAGATAGTCCGGGCCCTCTCTCAAGAGGCCAAGGCTCATCATCTCCACGTGGAATGGTCAACCAATGAAAAGGTGGCCACAGAAGTGGCCGGGGCAGCGGCGTTTGCGGGTCTCCGTTCCTTGGCTGCCATGAAAAACGCCGGCCTGAGCGTGGCCTTGGACTTCCTGACCCACCTTAGCTATACAGGCCTGGGCGATGGCGGCGGTGCAATGATCGTGGTGGTGTGTGATGATCCTGATGCTCACTCCAGCGGTGATGAGACGGACTCGCGTTGGCTGGCGAAGTTTGCAGGCGCCCCTCTTCTAGAGCCCAGCAGCATTCACGAACTCGGTGAGATGATGAAATGGGCCTTCGACCTATCCGAGGAATTCAAGTGCTATGTGATGGTCCGAGGCTACACACGTCTTTCCCATGCGAGCAGCGCAGTGAAAGTGAGCGAGGTACCCAAGGCGCATCGGGAAGCTCGTCTAGATACCTCCCAGACCATATCCCCTTACCTTGCCAGGCCACATCACGCTGCCCTCCTTGAGAAGATAACCCAGATCCGCCCTCGTTTTGAGACCTCTCGTTTTAATAAATATGAGGGCCCTGAGCATCCCGAGGTGTTAATCGTGTGCGGTGGAAGCGGAATCCTCTGTTCCAGTGAAGCAGTTGAGGTTCTAGGCCTCCAAGACTCGGTAGGTATCCTAGAACTCAAAACTCTTTGGCCGTTTCCCGAGAAACTGGTTCAGGATTATGTGAGGAGAACCGAGAAGATCTTGGTGGTTGAAGAGGTAGATCCATTTATCGAAATCCATGTGAAGGAGGGTCTCGCTGATGCTAATCTCGAGGCGAAGGCCGTTTATGGCAAAGGGTCAGGCCACATCCCGAGTTATGGGGAAATGACCACGGACAGGGCGTGTAAGGCCCTCGCGGAGATCTTTCGCCTGGAGTACCAACCCAGAACACCGGAATATAGGGAGCCCTTGTCTGAGGAGGTTGACAGCCTCCTCATTGACAGAGGCATGACCTGGTGCCCGGGCTGTCCTCACAGGGCCAGCTTCTGGGCCTTGGAAAGAGCCGTCAAAGCGGATGGCAGGGATATCTATGTAACAGGAGACATCGGTTGTTACACCCTGGATGTCTTTCCCGACGGCAAAGGTCAGGTTAAGCTGCTACATGCTATGGGATCAGGAACGGGCTTGGCAGCAGGCTTCGGTCAACTGGGGAAATTCAGCTCAAGGCATCCGGTCATCGCCATCTGCGGTGATAGCACCTTCTTTCATGCATCTATCCCCGCATTGATCAATGCCGTATATAACAAATCCAACATGATCCAGATCGTGCTGGATAATGGTGCAACGGCCATGACGGGTTTTCAGCCCCATCCCGGCACGGGCTTTAACGCCGTTGGAGATCCCACAACCAGAATAGATCTCGAGGAACTCTGC
>JABXJZ010000274.1 GCA_013375335.1 Desulfobacterales bacterium | reverse complement strand
GAATTGAAGGCGACTATAAGTTCCCTGGAAAAGGCCAATCTTGAACTCACACAAGCCCAGGAAGAGATAATCAGATCGGAGAAATTGGCATCAGTCGGGAGATTAGCCTCAGGAGTTGCCCATGAAATCGGAAACCCCATAGGGATTATCCTTGGCTATTTAGACCTTCTTAAGGGCAATGACCTGAACAGAGAAGAAAGGAGTGACTTTATTAATCGCATTGAAAGGGAGATCGACAGGATAAGTAGGACTATCAGAAATCTCCTCGACTTTTCCAGGCCCTCAAAGGGAGAGGTGAGGGCAGTGCCGGTTCATCGTATTATCGTCGATATGCTGGATATGCTAAAGCCTCAGCCAATGATGGCTGATGTTATGGTCACCCTGGATCACCAGGCTACCAGCGATACTGTCCTGGCTGACCCTGACAAACTGAAACAGGTGTTTCTGAATATAGTAATGAATGCAATAGATGCTATGGAGGCCAATCAAACAGGAGACGGATCACCGGCCAAGAGGTTATCAATACGAACCGGTGGGGTATCAGAGGCTCAACCGAGCAAGAGGGGAAGTGGCAAAACAGTGCAGGTAGCTTTTGCTGACAATGGGACGGGCATCCCCCCTGAAGACCTTACCAGGATCTTTGATCCATTTCACACAACAAAAGATCCTGGAAAGGGAACAGGGCTGGGGCTTTCGGTTAGTTTGAGGATTGTTGAGGATATGGGAGGAGTTATAAAGGTAAAGAGCACACAGGGAAAGGGCACGACAATGACCGTTATCCTTCCACTCCATGAAAATCCGTAAGGATTCACTATAGCGAGAATTGTCATGACAGCAAAGCGGATCCTCATTATCGAAGACGAAGCCAACATGAGACATATGCTTGAAGTGCTCTTGAGGAGATCAGGTTATCAGGTCAAGACAGCGGCAGACGGCCAGGAAGCTCTGGAAGCGATAGAAGGCGAGGCATTTCGTTTTATCCTCTGTGATATAAAGATGCCCAGAATGGACGGGATGGCATTTCTAAAATCCGCTGCTGACAGATTAAGGGACGCCACAGTCATTATGATGTCCGCCTATGGGACAGTAGATACGGCAATTGAGGCTATGAAGTTGGGGGCCTATGACTATATCAGCAAACCATTTAAGACAGATGAGGTCCTTTTATCCTTGAAAAAGGCCGAAGAACGAGAGCGGCTCAAAGAGGAGAACCTGAGGCTGCAGGACAGGATAAGGAAAATCGAGCAAAAATACTCTTTTGGAAACATCGTGGCCCGAAGCGAGTCCATGGCCCGGGTGTTTGATCTTGTCGGCAAGGTGGCTGACTACAAGACCACCGTGCTTATCACCGGAGAAAGCGGCACCGGAAAGGAGTTGATTGCAAGAGCCATCCACCATAATGGGGGCCGGGCTGCAGGGCCCATGGTCTCCATAAACTGCGGTGGTATCCCTGAGACCCTTCTTGAAAGCGAATTGTTCGGATACAAGAAAGGCGCATTTACCGATGCCGTCAGGGATAAGAAAGGCCATTTTGAGGAGGCAGACGGAGGGAGCATATTCCTGGACGAAATCGGAGAGCTGCCCTTATCGCTTCAGGTGAAGCTCTTACGCGTCCTCCAGGAAGAAGAGATAACTCCATTGGGGGGTGTCGGTTCAAGGAAGATTGATGTGAGGGTCATCGCCGCTACATCAAAAAATCTACAGAAAGAGGTTGAAGAGGGGAGATTCCGGGAGGATCTCTTTTACCGTATCAATGTCATGACCATTCATCTCCCTCCGCTCAGAGAAAGGCGGGGAGACATCCCCCTTCTCATCGGCTACTTTATCGACCTTTTCAATAAGAAATTGAACAAGAATATAGAGGGGCTCTCCTCTGAGTCGATGCCGCTGCTTATGGCATACTCCTGGCCTGGAAATGTGAGGGAACTGGAAAATCTTATTGAGAGGGCTATCTTACTTGCCAAGGGCAGATGGATCACGCCCGCTGAGCTTCCATCTTCAATAACCTCAGACCATGCCATTCCAGCATCCGCTCATCCAGAGGATACCATCTCAATCAAGAAGGCCTCCAGACGTCTGGAACGGGATCTAATTCGGAAGGCCCTAGAATTAACGAGAGGCAACCGCTCCAGGGCTGCAAAAATGCTTGAGATCAGCCGCCCCATGCTGATCTCCAAGATTAAGGAATATAAACTAGGGTAGCCCTCAATCCCAAGGCGGGCTTGAGCCAGAAGGCTGCCTTGCGGTTGTTACATGGTGTTATAGCAATCCTTGAGTAGAACTCACTTATTCCTTTGCCCTCGAAGGCGAATTGTTTTATAATACTAAATTGATAAACCCGGTATCCGGGATAACCAAAAGACGGGGCCGGGTGATATCTGTTTTGCTCCCCCCAGAGGAGGTAGGGTTTCCAAATGAGGACAAAAGGTGGCTTTACCATAATTGAGCTCCTCCTTACCCTCATCATACTTGGCATATTGGCCGCTGTTGCCATCCCCGGGTTTTCGACATGGGCACCAGATTACAGACTCAGAGGGGCTGTAAGGGATCTGAAGTCAGATATGGAACTGGCAAAGCAAAGGGCAATCAGGGAAGGCGCAAATGTGGCCTTGACCTTCGATGAAGCAAACAACACATATACGGTCTTTGTAGATAACGGGGCCGATGGAGGGGTCGCCGGAGACTGGATCCTGAATGGTTCAGAGGTTGTTATCAAAACTGTAATAATCCATCCACATGTCACCATGTACGAGGCCAGGTTCCCTGGAGGTGCACCACACTTCCGATTTGACGCCCGTGGACTTCCCAACGGAACAGGAGGACACGTTTATATGAGAAATAC
>JABXJZ010000273.1 GCA_013375335.1 Desulfobacterales bacterium | reverse complement strand
CTTCATCATGCGTTTGACTAGCCATGAAGGAGCCTTACCGTAATGGAGGGGAAGCTCGGCAAGACCGGTCCTCTTCAAAGCAGCCACTGAGCTATCGGTCTGTTAACGGATAAAATGTACTGAAAGCCTTATTTATCTCTCTTACTAACGAGGCGGCCTTCCCGATCAATCTCCCCGAGATGAATCCTTGTAGACGAGATCGAGATGTGATCGTCAGCTGGAACCATCTCGATTACATATATCTCCAGCGGGCACAGCCCTCTCTTCGTCCTAATCTCGTTTATTTCATAGGCACGCGGCTTAGTCTCCCGGCTCACAACCAGCGCCTCGATCTTGCCATCCGTGACTGTCAGACCATAAGGATCGTCGAGAGGAACTATCTCTGCTCGGCGCCGTAGCCCGTTCCTTTCCAAGAAAACTGTCAGCTCTCTCAGCCTCTCCTCGTATGGCTCAATATCACGATTCTTCCGCAGCTTCTTCGCAAACCCATCTGTAGATAGACCAATCAACACGCGCTCGCCCAACTCAAATGCCTTTAGTATCAGAGCTCGATGCCCCTTATGAAACTCGTCGAATGTTCCACCCACTGCCACTGTCCCGAACTTCCTCATCTCAAACACTCAGACCGTGCCTATCAACGGTGACGTCAACCATCTCGCTCTATCCCAGATCGGACTCCTGTCTTGTTTTTTGCCAATAGATTCTCGGAACGAGATAGAAAACATTGGATTTATCTAGATATTCCATAGAGAATTCTTATTAAATCTTCTTGTCTAGATCACCCTAGAACGAGAACACAGCCTTCGAAAGATGACTGGTGATGAATCAGGCTAAACAGAAGACCATGTCCAATGCCTTAAAGATATCGTTAACCTCAATCTCTGCAGCCTTATATGCTGTCGCGATAGCCGTAACCTCTTTCGTCCCCACGCCGTGGGGTGTAGGAAACTTTAGGCCAGGTGTGCTTATTCCGGCTTTCTTCTCCATAGTCTACGGTCCACTAATAGGAGGGGTAGGTGCAGCTATAGGATGCTTCATCGGAGACTTCGCCCTCTCACTGTTCAATCTGACAAACCCCTTACTCAGCCTCGTCGCAGGGGTCCCAGGTAACTTTGTGGGCTTCTATCTTCTTGGATTTCTAGTCTCAAAGCGTCCTTCTTGGAGCTCCTTCGTGATCAGCAGCTTCATAGCTTTAGTCATAGGAAATCTCATCGCTGCTTTGGGGGTTGTGGGCTTCTTCTCAGTAGTGATTCCGATCTGGTCAACTTGGCCATTCGATGTTAAGGTTGCTACAATAGTTGGCTTCACATTCTTCTGGGTCGCCACCATGGTACCGTTCGTCATTCCGCTGATGCCGCCGCTGATAAAGGCTGTTAAACCCATGGTAAGCACTGCTGGGGGAAATCCCAGTAATGTAGAGATCCGCTGGGGAAAGCCCAATGATCTGCTGAAGTCGACGGTGATCGTCTCTCTGATCCTTGCAGTTCTCTACTTCATCGTTATGTATACACCTTCAGGCGACCTGATCTTCTCCACGGCGATGTACGCCGAAACCACATTCTGGGTCAAGACTTTCCTTCTGATCTCGTCAGCAGTCATAATGGCTTTCGGCACAATCGCAGCAATCTTCATCCAAAGGAAAGCATCTTCTTAAAGACCTAAGTACAGTAAGATCGTGAAATCGATCTAGGTGAATCTCTTGATTATTGGAATCGACATTGGCGCAACTACAACGAGAGCAGTAGCCCTGGAAGGATCTGAGATCATAGGAATGGAGACCGTGAGAACGACTGACACCCAAGCTTCGGCTCACTCAGTACTCGACAAGATTCTCCAGAACATCGGCAGAGACTCTAAGGATGTGGAGCAGATAGCCATATCAGGAGGAGGGGCGAGACGGATCGGAGAGACAATCCTCAATCTGCCTGTCGCAAGAGTTGACGAAATCAGGGCTATCGGGCTGGGAGGGCTTGCACTATCTGGAAAACAAAAAGCTTTGATTGTGAGTATGGGCACGGGAACAGCACTCGTTGTCGCCTTCGAAGGAGGAAAAGTGATCAGACATATTGGCGGAACTGGTGTGGGCGGGGGGACGGTCGAAGGCCTGTCTAGACGGATGCTGGGCACCGACAGGTTTGAGGTTCTAGAGGAGATGGCTGAGAAAGGCAACGCCAGCAAAGTGGACCTGACCGTGGCGGATATAGCCGGAGGCCCAGTCGGTATAGTACCTGCTGAGGCGACGGCGTCAAATTTCGGAAAACTCAGGACAGACGCTTCAAAGGATGATGTTGCCGCCGCTATATTTAACATGGTATCCCAAGTGATTGGAGTCGTCACTGCTATGGCTGCGAAGGGCTACAACCTCGAGGAAGATGTGGTTCTGGTCGGTAAGCTTATACAGAGCAAGAAGATAGCTGAGGTGATACGTCAAGTTGCTGAGCTCTTCCAGATGAAGTTGTGTATACCTGGAAACGGAGAGTACTGCGTCGCCATAGGAGCGGCTAAAGCAATCTGCCAATCAATGAAGACATAACCAGCTTTTCGCGGAAGCCATTTCAGAGATCGATCCAAGAGATACTGGCGGTGCGCGAGATGAAAGAGCGCAAGGTTTAAAGGTTAAAGGATTGCTTTTTCGCTATGGTGTCGGTTTATGGCTGCTGAAACCATCCTGGAGAAGAGAGTCGAAATGCTCGTAGCCTTCAGGAGATACAAGATTCTGGAGAAGGAAGAACAGAAGGAAGGCACCCACCTCATGGTCGAGACTCCTGAGAAGAGCAAGTTGGTCCTCTGGTCCATACCGGCCTCCGGTGCCGTAGGTGTACGCTATATCCACCAACTGAAGAAGACCA
>JABXJZ010000272.1 GCA_013375335.1 Desulfobacterales bacterium | reverse complement strand
CAACGCTGCAAACTATCCCGCCATGACCCATAGTATCGTGGAGGTATCCGGATTCGATACCGATGCAGATGGGTTTATGAACAGGGTCTACGCAGGTGATCTCGGGGGTAATATGTTCGCCTTTAGGGATGATGAGGGGACCGGCACCTGGGAGGAACGGAGGCTCTTTTCCGCCTCGGCAGTCGATGACGTCCAGAGAAAGATCTTCCATGCGCCGGATGCGGTGAGGGAGTCATTTGGGGAGATTATTTTCTTTGGTACGGGGGACCGGGCAGATCCCATGGAGACAGGTGTGGTGAATCGGTTTTACGCCATAAAGAACGAATGGGAAGGTATTGAAACCTTTGCCACCTTATCTGAATCCGACCTGGTAGACGTTACCGATGACCTTCTCCAGCTTGGTACGGCAGAGGAAAAGGCAGCTGTGCAGGCCGCCCTTGAGACCTCAAAGGGCTGGTACATTCGTCTGGAGAACCCGGGAGAGAAGGTGCTAGCATCGCCGACGGTCTTTGCTGGCGTGGTCTATTTTACCACCTATACGCCTGGAGAACCAGGTGTCGTATCTGAAGATCCCTGTATGGTATCCACGGCCAGGGGAACCGCACGCCTTTATGCAGTCGATTATCTCACAGGGGTATCTGTCTACAACTGGAGCGAAGAAGTAGAGGGGGCTGCCGAGCTGGGCAAATTGGATCGTAGCAAGGTTATTGGCTCCGGCATCCCGTCTGCACCAGTAGTGGCCGTGCTTGAAAGCGGGCCAGAGATCTTTCTGGGTGTTGAAGGTGGGGTCGTCCAGGAGACTCCCGTGGCAAGAACTGATATGAATATCTTTTATTGGCGGCAGATCTTCTTTTAAAGGGGGGTTCCAATGAGCTCAGGGATATCGAGGAGGCAATTCCTTATAGGGTGTGCCGTAATACTCGGCAGTCTTGTTTTTCCGCACATACTCCTTGCAGGGCCTGATGTCACAATAGACCGATCGGATGTCCAGTTCTTTGAGTTTCAGTGCACCATCATGGAGGTCCATCCAGGGAGCAATTACCTGATCGTTGGTGAGAAAAGGATTGAGCTGGTGGATTTTCTGAAAGGGGACAAGCGGTACAGAACCATATTAAGAAACTCCGAAGGTGAGACAATCGGGCTTAGTTCCTTCAAGAAGGGCCAGTGGGTGTTTGTAAGGGGATTCAGGCTTTCCGAGGGACGGATCGCGGCCAGGGAGATCTACCAGCTGCCCGCAATGGCACCTCGAAGCGATTTCTATCCCTTTTTTAAGAACGTTCCCACCTGGGGAGAGCCAGCCGAATAGAAGTCAGCATCGCCTCAGCCCATCCATAAAATTACTTTACAATTGATAAATAATTTTACACTTCTTCCTTCATCGAAACTACCCGCCATTTTGACCTCAAAAGGACAATTTGCTTAACACTATCAACTAGATAACTCCAGCCTCTTTCCCCGCAGATGAAAGACCGGCCTATTTGGCATCGGCCTTGCACAACCATCACTCGGTTACTTCGAGGTTTAAACGATGAGAAGAGAAGGCTTCACCTTGATTGAGCTCCTGGTCATTTTTGTAATAGTGGGAATCTTGGTCACCATCTCTATCCCCGGGTTTTCCAACTTGCTCCCAAATTACCGGCTCAGAAGTGCAGCAAGGGATCTCTTTTCTAATTTCCAGCTGGCCAAGTTTACCTCAATTAAAAGGAACTCCTACTGTGCGGTTACCTTCGGTCAGGACATCGGTGGCACAACCTACAATTATATTGTGTATGTGGACTCAAATAGTGACTTAGTGTATGACGCCGGAGAAGATATTGTTACCAAGGTCCTTTTTTCGGAACGCTATCCGGGAGTAAGCTTCGACACATCGCAAGGCGGTGGTGATGGTTTAACATTTCCCCCTAATGCTGTTCCCCTTCCCTCCATTGCCTTTACCCCCAACGGGCTTCCAAGGGACAATGTAGGGAATCCCGGCGCGGGGACTGCGTTTTTTATAAACACAAGAAACCGAACAGCCACCGTGGTTGTTACAGCATCGGGGAATATCACAGCTCAATAAGTTCACTTCGGAGGATTGGTGTCCATGCTGCATATACTTACCAAGAAAGATGGTTTTACCTTGAGCGAGCTCTTGGTGGCCATGGTTATCTCTGCGGTCGTTATGGCCGCTATATATTCTAGCTATTACTCCCAGCAAAGGTCATACCTTATCCAGGAACAGGTGGCGGCCATGCAGCAAAATCTACGGGGGGCCATGTTCTACATGGAAAAGGAGATCCGAATGGCAGGATGTGATCCGTTGCGTGCTGCCGATGCAGGGATCACCGCGGCAAACGCCAACTCCATCAGCTTCACTGAAGATATCACGGATGGGGCCGCTGGCGCTCCTGACGGGGATACCAGTGACGCCAATGAGAGCATAACCTATTCCCTGGCTACGGGCGATCTCTGGAGGAACGATGTGAACGGTATAGGGAATCAGAGGATAGCTCCGAACATCGATGCCCTCAATTTCGTCTATCTGGATGGAGCCTCCCCCCCAAATGTACTCGACGATGATGGCAGCGGCAACGTCACCACAAGCATCTCTCAGATAAGATCAGTGCAGATAACGATTGTGGCCAGGACAGACAGGGACGATCCTCAAGACAAGTACACCGATACCTCAAGTTACACGAATCAGCAGGGGACCGTGATCCTCGCCGCACAAAACGACCATTTTCGTCGGAGGCTCCTGACCACGACTATCAGATGCAGAAACCTCGGGCTCTAGGAAGGGGGTGCCATGGGATCACATCGAAATCAAAGCCATAGAAACGAGAAACCAAGAAGAGAACAGGGCTTCACCCTTTTGGA